>NZ_JBSWXU010000010.1:0-69974 GCF_056160785.1 Mycobacterium sp. ABE4_509
GCGCGGCGCTGGTCGGCCGGGTCGCAGCCGCGCTGATCGCGGTGCTCGCCCTCGCGCTCACCGGAGGCGCGTGGCAGTGGCAGACCTCGAAGAACAACATGCTCAACACCGTGTCGGCGCTGGACCCCGAGTCGCGCGACATCGTCGACCCGAACGCCCAGTACGGCGACGAGAACTTCCTGATCGTCGGCGTCGACAGCCGATTCGGGGAGAACCTGGACATGGGCGCCGGCGACACCGATGAGGTGGCGGGATCGCGCTCGGACACGGTGATGCTGGTCAACGTTCCGGCGAACCGGGAACGCGTGGTCGCGGTGTCCTTCCCCCGCGACCTCGAGATCGAGCCGATGAAATGCGAGCCGTGGGACCCGCAAACCACCGAGTACGGGCCGATCATGGACGAAGACTCGCCCATGTACGGCATGGAGGAGGCCTACACCGATTACAAACTCAACTCGGCGTTCGCCGTGGGTGGGCCCAAGTGCCTGGTGAAGGTGATCCAGAAGCTCTCCGGGCTGCACATCAACCGGTTCATGGCCGTCGACTTCGCCGGCTTCTCCAAGATGGTCGACGCGCTGGGCGGGATCGAGGTGTGCACGACCGAACCGCTCGAGGACGGCATCCTGGGCACCGTGCTCGCCAACCCCGGCCGCCAGGTCGTCGACGGCCACACCGCGCTCAACTACGTGCGGGCCCGGCACGTGACCACCGAGGTCAACGGTGACTACGGCCGCATCAAACGCCAGCAGTTGTTCCTGTCGTCGCTGTTGCGCTCACTGATCTCCCGCGACACGTTCTTCTCGCTGTCCAAGCTCAACAACGTGGTCAACATGTTCATCGACGACAGCTATGTCGACAACATGAAGACCAAGGACCTCGTCGAACTCGGCCAGTCGATCCAGGGGGTGGCCGCCGGACGCATCACGTTCGTGACCGTCCCGACGGTCGGGTACGCCGACGAGTGGGGCAACGAGGTCCCGCGCAAAGAGGACATGCGCGCGCTGTTCTCCGCGATCATCAACGATGATCCGCTGCCCGAGGAGCGCAACGCCGACAACACCCCCGTTGCGGGCACCCCGGACTACCTGGCCAATTCCGCCAACGGCGACGACCCGACCAGCAGCGAGCACGGCGAGACGGTCCCCGCGGTGACCACCGACCCGTCGGCGGTCACCGTCCAGGTGTCGAACTCGACCTCGCAGGACGGCCTGGCCGGCGACGCGGCCGACGCCTTGCAGGCCTACGGATTCGACATCACCACTCCCGACGACTATCCGGGCCCGCTCTCGCAGACCACGGTGTTCTACTCGCCGGGCAACGAAAAGGCCGCGGCTACCGTCGCCTCCTCGTTTGCTGAGCCGGTCGTCGAGCGGGTCACCGGAATGGGCGACGTGGTCCAGGTCGTGCTGGGCACCGACTTCGACGCGGTCGCCGCGCCGTCGCCCAGCGGGTCGTCGGTCCAGCTGCGGGTGGCACCCGGCGAACACAGCACAGTCGACCTGCCCGAAGACCTGACCGTCACCAACGCCGCCGACACCAGCTGCGAATAAACCCTCGGCAATCGACCGTCCCAGCGCGCACGGCATCGTTTGGGCAGGTGGCATTCACCGTTCGTTCACCGGCCTAGCGGTGACGTCGCACACGATCTGCCCGTAAGCTGGGGGTATGCGTACCGCTTACCACGAGCAGTTGGATGCCTTGACCAGCCGACTTGCGGAGATGTGCGGTCTTGCGGGGGTGGCCATGGAACGCTCTACGCAGGCACTGCTGCAAGCCGATCTCGCGCTCGCCGAACAGGTCATCACCGACCACGAGCAAATCACGACGCTCAGCGCGCGCGCCGAAGAAGACGCATTCGTGCTGCTGGCTCTGCAGGCCCCCGTCGCCGGGGACCTGCGGGCGGTCGTCAGCTCGATCCAGATCGTCGCCGACGTCGACCGGATGGGCGCGCTGGCCCTGCACGTTGCCAAGATCGCGCGCCGGCGGCACCCGCAGCACGCGCTGCCCGAGGAGGTCAACGGCTACTTCGCCGAGATGGGGCGGGTCGCCGTGGAACTCGGGCGCAGCGCCCAGGAGGTGCTGCTGACCAAGGACCCCGAGAAAGCCGCGCAAATCCGCGAAGAAGACGACGCGATGGACGATCTGCACCGGCATCTGTTTACGGTGCTGATGGACCGCGAGTGGAAACACGGAGTGTCCGCCGCCGTGGATATCACGTTGCTGGGCCGGTTCTACGAGCGTTTCGCCGACCACGCCGTCGAGGTGGCGCGCCGGGTGATCTTCCAGGTCACCGGCAGCACCCCCGACGAGGCGGAACTTCCGCTGCCGAAGTAAGCCAGCTGAACACACAAACCCCCGGGGAGCAGGCAGCACCCCGGGGGTTTGTGGTTGTGGTCCTGTTTAACCGAAACGACCCGAGATGTAATCCTCGGTCGCCTTCTCCGACGGGTTGGAGAAGATCTTCTCGGTGTCGTCGATCTCGACGAGCTTGCCCGGCTTACCGGTCGCCTCGAGATTGAAGAACGCGGTCTGGTCGCTGACCCGGGCCGCCTGCTGCATGTTGTGCGTCACGATCACGATCGTGTAGTCCTGCTTCAGCTCGGCGATCAGGTCCTCGATCGCCAGCGTCGAGATCGGGTCGAGCGCCGAGCACGGCTCGTCCATCAAGAGCACGTCGGGCTGCACCGCAATCGCGCGGGCGATGCACAGCCGCTGCTGCTGACCACCGGACAGGCCGCCGCCGGGCTTGTCGAGACGGTCCTTGACCTCGTTCCACAGGTTGGCGCCCTTGAGTGAACGCTCCGCGGTTTCGTCGAGGGTCTTCTTGTTGCGCACCCCCTGCAGCTTCAGGCCGGCCACCACGTTGTCGCGAATCGACATGGTGGGGAACGGGTTCGGCCGCTGGAACACCATGCCGATGGTCTTGCGGACACCGACCGGGTCGACGCCCGCGCCGTAGATGTCGTCGCCGTCGAGCAGCACCGACCCTGTCACATACGCACCCGGAATCACCTCATGCATCCGGTTGAGCGTGCGCAGCACCGTCGACTTGCCACAGCCGGACGGGCCGATGAAGGCGGTCACGCTGCGCGGCGACACCGACATCGACACATCGGCCACGGCATGGAACGAGCCGTAGTAGATGTTGACGTCCTTGAGGTCCAGACGTTTGGCCATGTTCGTGAACTCCTAAACCTTCTCTAGACCTTCTTGGGGGCAAAGAACTTCGCGATGAACCGCGCGCCGACGTTGAGCAGTGCGATCAGCACGACCAGAGTGAGGGCGGCGCCCCACAACCGGTCGGTGGGCACCGGGTTCGCACCGGCACCGGCCGAAACCTGGTCGTACATCATGCCGGGCAGCGAGCCCTGGAACCCGCTGAACATGTCGAAGTTGATCGCCTGTGAGTAGCCCACCAGGATCAGCAGCGGCGCCGTCTCACCCATCACGCGGGCCAGCGCCAGCAGGATGCCGGTGACGATGCCCGACAGCGCCGTCGGAATCACGATCGCCACGATGGTCTTCCACTTCGGCACGCCCAGCGCGTAACTCGCCTCGCGCAGGTCCATCGGGACGATGCGCAGCATCTCCTCGGTGGAGCGCACGATGACCGGAATCATCAACAGCACCAACGCGAGTGCCACGGCGAAGCCGGAGCGCTCGAAGCCCAGGGTGGCCACCCACAGCGCATAGATGAACAGCGCCGCGACGATCGAGGGCACACCGGTGAGGATGTCCACCATGAAGGTGGTCACCTTGCCCATCCGAGTGCCACCGCCGTACTCGACCAGATAGATGCCGACGAAGACACCGATCGGGATCGAGATGACCGCGCACACCGCGGCCTGCAGCAGCGAGCCGACGATCGCGTGGTAGGCGCCGCCGCCGGCGGCGAACGCCGTCATGCCGGCCTGCGAGTTGAGCCACCAGGTGCTCGACAGCACGATGCCGAGCCCCTTGGCGATCACGGTGTAGAGCACCCACACCAGCGGCACGATCGCGATCACGACCGACGCGGTGACCAGCACCGTCGCCAGATTGTTGCTGAACTTCCGGCGCGGGCTGACACCTGCGAATGTGGGCGCCTTGACCGGCTTGTCCATAGTTGCCGACGTCATGAGGCCGACCTGTCCTTTCCGGAGACCGCGGCGCGGGCCAGCGAGTTCACCACGAACGTCAGGATGAACAGCACCAGGCCGGCCGCGATGTAGGCACCCGCCTTGTACTGGTCGTTGAATTCCGATGCGGCCGAGGCGATCAGGCTGGCGAAGGTGTAGCCGGCGTCGAACAGCGACCAGCCGAACGCCTCCTGGGTGCCACGCAGGATGATCAGCAGCGCGATCGTCTCACCGAGCGCACGGCCGAGGCCGAGCATCGCGCCGCTGATGTAGCCCGACATCCCGAACGGCAGCACCGTGGTGCGGACCACCTCCCACCGGGTGGCGCCCAGCGCCAGGGCGGCCTCGATCTGCCCGCGCGGCGTCTGGACGAACACCTCGCGGGTGACCGCGGTGATGATCGGCAGGATCATCACCGCCAGCACGATGCCGGCCGTGAAGATCGTGCCGCCGCCGGCCACCGAGGCGTTGCCGGTGGCGAACAGGAAGAACCAGCTGCCCAGGTTCTCGTTCAGCCAGATCGCCACCGGCCGCAGCACCGGGGCCAGCACGTACAGGCCCCACACGCCGTAGATGATCGACGGCACCGCGGCCAGCAGATCGACCATGTAGGCCAGCGGGCCCTTGACCCGGTTGGGCGCGTAGTTGGTCAGGTAGATCGCGATGCCCAGCGCCACCGGCATCGCCAGAATCAGCGCGAACACCGAGACGAACACCGTCACCTGGAGCAGGTCCAGGATGCCGAAGTGCATCGCCGAGGTGTCCGAGGTGTTCCAGGTGCCCCCGAAGAGGAAGAAGTTCTCCTCGTTGCGGGCCAGTGCCGGAACCGCCCGCCACAGCAGGAACAGCCCGATCGCGGCGATGATCGCCACGATCAGGATGCCGGCGCCCTCGGACAGCCCGCGGAAGATGCGGTCCCCGATACGGACCTTGCTGTGCGAGCTCGGGTTGGTGGGGGTGGGGTCCGGTTCGCCGAAGGGTTCAGCCATCGCCGCCCCGGACCCCGCTCCCGTCGGATCAGGTGTTGTCACGGATGTCGTTCCATCTGAAACCTTGTCGGTCATTCATCAACCTTGTCGGTCATGTGCGTCAACACCATCCTCGCCGTTGCTCGGCAGCCCCGCTACCGGACTAGGCAGAACCGATGGCGTCGATCGCGCCCTGCAGCCGCTCCTTGAAGCGCTCCGGCAGCGGCACGTAGCCGGCCTCGGTCAAACCCGACTGGCCCTCGTGGGCGGCAACGGTCAGGAACGACTTGACGGCGTCGGCGGTCTCGGCGTCATAGCCGTTGGAGCACACCAGCGAATAGGTGGCCAGCACCAGCGGGTAGGCGCCCTGCTCGGAGGTGCCGTACAGCGCCTGCAGGTCCAGGATCAGGTTATTGCCCTCGCCGGCGAAGGTCGCCGCGTCGATGGCCACACCGGCCGACTCGTTGGTCAGCTCCACCGGGCCGCTGCCGTTGTCGATCACGGCGGCGGGCAGCCCGGCCTGATCGGCGAAGCCCTTCTCGACGTAGCCGATCGAGCCCGGCGTGGCCTGCACGGCCTGCACCACACCGGAGGACTTCTGGGCGCCCTCGCCGGCACCGCCCTGGAACTCGCTGCCGTCACCCTGGGTCCACGTCTCGGGTGCGGCGGCACTGAGGTACTTCTGGAAGTTGTCGGTGGTGCCCGAGGAATCCGAGCGGTAGATCGGGGTGATGCCCTGATCCGGCAGGGTCTTACCCTCGTTCATCGCGGCGATAGCCGGGTCATTCCAGTTGGTGACCTGGCCCTGGAAGATCTGGGCGATCACGTCGGCGTTGAGCACCAGGCCGTCGACACCCTCGACGTTGTAGGCCATGGCGACCGGCCCGAAGACCAGCGGCAGGTTCCATACCTCGTTGCCGCCGCAGCGCTCCGCGCCCTGCGCCGCCTGCTCCTCGATGATGGCCGAGTCCGACCCACCCATGTCGACGTTGCCGGCGACGAACTGCTCGCGACCCGCGCCCGAACCGGTCGGGTTGTAGGAGAGGTTCTTGCCCGGGCACACCTGGCCCCAGCTCTGGTTGAACACCGCCATGGCGTTCTGCTGGGCCGACGAGCCCTCCGCGGTCAGGCTGTCCTTGCCGCCGCACTCCGCCGAACCCGCTGCGGCGGTTCCGGTGTCGCTGCCACCCGTGGTTTCGGACGTGCCGGCGTTGTTGTCGCTGCCGCACCCCGCGAGGGCCAGCGCAGCGATCGCAGCCGCCGAGACCGTCGTACCGAACGTCTTGCCGATGCTGTTGAGCTTCACTTATTCCACTTTCCCTAGGCTCGGACTCCTGGGGAAACGTATGCGGCCGTGGTGGACGGCTCGGGGATGACGAGTGAACGCGAGGTGAACAGGTTCACCTGCTTCACAGGTCTGAGGAGCCGCGCAGCGCGTAGGCCGCGTCGGTGTTGGAGACCTCGAAACCCAAGCGTCGATACGTCTTCACCGCGGCGGTGTTGTCGGCCTCGACATAGAGCATCACCGCAGCAGGCTGCACACCACCGGTGAGCGACTCGGCCAGGTGGTGCATACCGGTCAAGGTGAGCAGGTTGCCCAGGCCGCGCCCCTGGGCCGACGGGTCGACACCCACTACATAGACCTCGCCCAGTGATTCCGAATGCACCTTCGTCCAATGGAATCCGAGTAGTTCACCGGTGCGGTCGTCGTGGGCCAGGAACAGGCCCGCCGGGTCGAACCACGGTTCGCCGCGGCGCTCGGCGAGGTCGGCTTCGGTCCAGCCGCCCTGTTCTGGATGCCAGACGAAGGCGGCGTTGTTCACCCGCAGCAGGCCGGCGTCGTCGACGGACCCAGAGTATGTAGTAACGGTGACGCCGTCAGCGGCCGGCGGCGCCGGCGGCAGATCGGTCAGTGGGCGGCGCATCTGCAGCAGTTTCCGGACCACCCCGAGCCCCAGCGCCGCCGCGGTCGCGCGCGCCGGGGCCAGGTTGCCGTGCGCCCAGATCCGAGTTCCGGCGCCGCCCTCGGCCAGGGCGGCACGGATCATCGTCGAGCCGATGCCGCGGCGACGGGCCCGCGGCTGCACCACCAGTTCGGCCATCGCCGGCGCGTCGGCGTCAGCGGGCGCGAGGTTCAGATAGGCCACCACCTCGGGCCCCTGTTCGGACGCCTCGGTGGCGAGCAGATGCCTGGTGCGGTCCTGCGCCAGCTCCCGCAGCACCTGATCACCGACCGGCGCGACACCGTCGGCGGCCGTCGCAGCGGAGATCAGGGCGCGAATCTGCTGCTGCTCGCCGGCGGACAGCGCGGAACGCCACTGCACCTCGGGGGCGGCTGTGGTCACTGACTACGCAACGCGTCACCCAGCGCCGGTGAGACGCCGTCGTGGTTGAGCGATCCGACCCCGTCGCCGTAGCGGTCGGCCACGACCTCCGAGTCGAGGTCGGCCTCCGCATCGGAGCCGTCGGCGTCGGCGTCGAGGTCGTCGCCGAGATCCGTGCCGGCCGCCGGGGGACGGCCGCGGGCCGGCCGGACGGCCTTGTACCCGACGTTGCGCACGGTGCCGATGAGCGACTCGTATTCGGGACCGAGTTTGGCCCGCAGGCGCCGCACGTGCACGTCCACGGTTCGGGTGCCGCCGAAGAAGTCGTAGCCCCAGACCTCCTGCAGCAGCTGGGCCCGGGTGAACACCCGGCCGGCGTGCTGCGCGAGGTACTTCAGCAGTTCGAACTCCTTGTAGGTCAGATCCAGCGGGCGGCCGCGCAGCCGGGCGGTGTAGGTGCCCTCGTCGATCACCAGCTCACCCAGGCTGATCTTGCCGACGTTCTCCTGGCTGGCCATGCCGCCGCGACGGCCGACGAGCAGCCGCAGCCGCGCGTCGATCTCGGCCGGGCCGGTACTGGGCAGCAGGATCTCGTCGAGACCCCATTCGACGTTGACGGCGACCAGGCCGCCTTCGTTGACCACCGCCACGACGGGCACCGATGTTCCGGTGGTGCCCAGCAGGCGGCACAGACCGCGCGCGGCGGCCAGATCAGTGCGTGCATCGACGATGGCCACATCCGCGGTTCCGGCCTCCAGCAGCGACGACACCTCGGTCGGCGCGGTGCGTACGTTGTGAGCCAGAAGCGACAACGAAGGCAGGACTGATTCCGGATGCGGGTCAACCGTCAGTAGGAGTAGGTCCAATTGGCCCTCCAACAGCCGTGGAGATCACTCGCCGGGACCTCGCCGGGACATCTATGTCGCGTGGTGACTTCCCAGATTCATGCCTGACACATGGCCGTTACCCGGCCGATGATTCACCAACGATAGCGCGCCACCTGCCGGTAAGCCTTGCCGAACCTGACTTCGGCTTCGCGTGGGCGACAATGTCGGGGTGCGAAAGCTCGTGATCGGCGCCGCGGCGACGCTGCTCGCCCTGGCCGTCGGCGCTGTCGGCGCCGACTTCGGGGCAGCCATCTATGCGGAGTATCGCCTGGCCAGAAGCGTGCGCAGCGCCGCGAACCTGAATTGGGACCCCTCGGTGGCCATCCTCGGTTTCCCCTTCATCCCACAGGCGATGGCACATCACTACGACGAAGTGGAAATCAAGGCCAGTGGTGTTGATCACGCCGTGGTGGGTAAGGCCTCGCTGGAAGCCACGATGCATTCGGTCGACATCGGTGATTCGTGGCTCGTTCACCCGGACGCCACCCTGTCGGTCGGGAAACTCGAGAGCCGCATCATCATCGACTCCACCCACGTGGGCAGGTTCCTGGGCGTCACCGACCTGCTGGTGGAGGCGCCCACCGAGAAGGACGACGACGACACCACCGAGTCCGGCATCTCGAGCAGCGAGGGGCTGATCTTCACCGGGACTCCGGATCAGGCGGGCTTCGACGAGAAGGTCAGCGTCGCGGTGGACCTGTCGATCGCCGGACCGGACCAGAGCACGCTGGTCTTCACCGCGACCGGCGTGTTGACCGGCCCCGGCACCGCCGACCAGGAGGTCCCCGAGCAGCAGCTGCCCGCGGTGCTGGACGCGTTCTCGGCCCGCCTGCCCGGTCAGCGGCTGCCGTTCGGTGTTGCGCCCGACACCGCCGGCGCCCGCGGCTCCGACGTCATCATCGAGGGCATCACCGACGACGCGGAGTCGATCGGCCTCGAGGAATTCAGGTCGCCATGAGCTGGATCCTCGTCATCGCGATCCTGATCGCCGCCTTCGGGGTGCTGTTCGTGGTGAGCCAGCTGCTGCGGCTGCGCGCCCGGCTCGGGCAGGCCGGCACCGAGGCCGCCGACGTGGACACCAGCGGGCTCGGGCTGTCCACCACCGGACCGACGATCGTGCACTTCGGCGCGGTCTGGTGCGGCCCGTGCGACGCGCTGAGGCGGGTCGTCGACGAGGTGTGTGCCCAGCTGCCCGGGGTCGCGCATGTGGAGATCGACATGGACGACGACCCGGAGGCCGCGCGGCGGCTTTCGGTGCTGTCGCTGCCCACCACGTTCATCTTCGACGCCGAGGGCAGGCAGCGGTACCGCGCTTCGGGCGTGGCCACCACCGATGAACTCAGGGATGTGCTGGAACCACTGTTGGCCTGATCACCCTCTCATTGGGTAAGCTGTCGGCCGTGTCAGCCCGCCTCGAGCTTGTGCTCACCAAGCGCCGCGCAGTCGATCTGTGCCGCGTCGCGGGTTGCTTCTGTTGTTGTTGCAGCTGAGTAGCTGCGCGTCTGTCTGCGTAGCGCTCTGCGAGCGGCCGTTCCGGTCCGCCGCACCAGCCCTCTGACGACCACCAACAGGAGCACAACCATGTCGAGCATCACATCCGCCGGGTTCTCCGGGACCGCTGCCGTCGCGGCCTCGCGGTTGCCGTGGACGCTCGGCGTGGTGTTCACCGCAACCCCGGCGTCCGCCTGGGCTGCCAGCTCCACCCCCGTGCTCGTCCGCCTGAGCACCGCCCGTTGAAGCACCTGTAAGCAATCGAAAGGACCCACCGCCATGGCACGTTCCGACGTCCTGGTCACCGCAGACTGGGCCGAGAGCAATCTCGACGCGCCGAACACCGTCTTCGTCGAGGTCGACGAAGACACCAGCGCCTACGACACCGGGCACATCCCCGGTGCGGTCAAGCTGGACTGGAAGACCGACCTGCAGGATGCGGTCAAGCGCGATTTCGTCGACACCCAGCAGTTCTCCAAGCTGCTCTCCGAACGCGGCATCGGCAATGACGACACCGTGATCCTGTACGGCGGCAACAACAACTGGTTCGCCGCCTACGCCTACTGGTACTTCAAGCTCTACGGGCATCAGGACGTCAAGCTGCTCGACGGCGGCCGCAAGAAGTGGGAGCTCGACGCGCGCCCGCTGTCCACCGAGGCCGTCAGCCGCCCGCAGACCAGCTATTCGGCCAAGGAACCGGACAGCAGCATCCGCGCGTTCCGCGACGACGTGATCGCCGCGATCGGCGCCAAGAACCTGGTCGACGTGCGCTCCCCCGACGAGTTCTCCGGCAAGATCCTGGCCCCGGCTCACCTGCCGCAGGAGCAGAGCCAGCGGCCCGGGCATGTTCCCGGCGCCATCAACGTTCCGTGGAGCAAGGCTGCCAACGAGGACGGCACCTTCAAGTCCGACGAAGACCTGGCCAAGCTGTACGCCGAGGCCGGTCTCGACGGGGACAAGGAGACCATCGCGTACTGCCGCATCGGTGAGCGTTCCTCGCACACCTGGTTCGTGCTGCAGGAACTGCTTGGCCACAAGAACGTCAAGAACTACGACGGCAGTTGGACGGAATACGGCTCCCTGGTGGGCGCCCCGATCGAGTTGGGAAGTTGATCATGTGCTCTGCACCGAAACAAGGACAGGCGTTGCCGGCCGGCGTGGATCTGGAGAAGGAGACGGTGATCACCGGCCGTGTCATCGACGACTCGGGACAGCCCGTCGCCGGTGCGTTCGTGCGCCTGCTGGACGGCTCCGACGAGTTCACCGCCGAGGTCGTCGCCTCGGCGACCGGGGACTTCCGGTTCTTCGCCGCTCCGGGCACGTGGACGCTGCGCGCCCTGTCGAAGTCCGGTAACGGCGACGCCGTGGTGGCCCCGTCGGGCGCCGGGATCCACGAGGTCGACGTCAAGGTCGCCTGATCACAGCCGACAGCCGCTGGTCCGGAGGTGAAAACACCGCAGGATCGGCGGCTGTCGGAGACCATTGGGGTGGCCCCGTTGTTCGCGCGGGACCGTCACACCGAGTGCGCGGCCGGCCGCGTGTAGCCCGAGGACCCGACCATGAAGATCACCATCGCCTGTCTCGCCGCATCGTTCGCAGCGGCGGCGCTCGCGGGTGCGCCCGCCGCGTTCGCCGACCCGGAGGACGATTTCCTCACCGTGATCTCCGGCGGCGGCATCACCTGGCCGCCGGACAAGACCCCGCAGGTCATCGAGACCGGCTACGCGGTCTGCCAGGACTGGGCCAACGGTGCGACGTTCGAGCAGGAAGTCGCCGACCTGACCAGTGTCACCAGCTGGACGGACTATCAGGCCGGCTACTTCGTCGGCGCCGCGACGGGCGCGTTCTGCCCCGAATACGAGTACCTGGTCAGCTGAGCTGGGCTTCCGCTCAGCCGACAGGTAGCCGCCGGGAGATCTTTTCTCCCGGCGGCTACACTTTCCTGCCGTGGTGCTGTTCTTCGAGATTCTGCTGGTCGCGGCCGTCGTGGTGATCACCTGGTTCGCGCTGTACGCGCTGTACCGCCTCATCACCGACGAATCGTGAGTTCCGGCGACGAGGCGGTCGAAGCGGCGGCTGCACGCGCCAAAGAGACTGCCGCGCGCAACATCCCGGCGTTCGGGGACCTTCCGGTGCCGCCCGACACCGCCAATCTGCGCAAGGGCGCCGATCTCGATGACGCGCTGCTGGCGCTGCTGCCCCTGGTGGGGGTCTGGCGCGGCGAGGGCGAGGGCCGGGGTACGCACGGCGACTACCGGTTCGGCCAGCAGATCGTGGTCTCCCACGACGGCCGGGACTATCTCAACTGGGAGGCCCGTTCCTGGCGACTCGACGACGAAGGCCAGTACGCCGGCCCGGACCTGCGCGAGGTCGGTTTCTGGCGGTTCGTCACCGATCCCGCCGACCCGGGCGAATCTCAGGCCATCGAACTGTTGCTGGCCCACTCGGCGGGCTACGTCGAACTGTTCTACGGTCACCCGCTCAACCAGTCGTCCTGGGAACTGGTGACCGATGCGCTGGCACGCAGCAAGTCCGGTCTGCTCGTCGGCGGGGCCAAGCGGCTCTACGGCATCGTCGAAGGCGGTGACCTCGCCTACGTGGAGGAGCGCGTCGATGCCGACGGTGGGCTGGTGCCGCACCTGTCGGCCCGGCTGTCGAGGTTCGTCGGATAGTGCCGGATTTCTTCAGAATGGTCGCGACGGTGGCCGCGGCAGCCGGACTGGCCGGTTTGGCCGGGTGTTCGGAGCCGGCCGCGCCCGGATCCGACCCCGGCCCGGAGTCGGGGTCGACGAGTACCTCGGTCGTTCCCAGCGTCGGTCACGGTTCGCTGGCGTACTGCCTGTCCGAGCACGGGGTGTCCACCGGGCCCGGGCCGGCGCCGGGCCCTCCGCCCGGTGTCGACGAGCAGATCTGGCAGGACGCGATGTCGGCGTGCTCCTCGCTGGCCCCAGGGCCGCCCAGCTAGCCAGTCATCTCACACCAGTCCAGCGTAAGTGATCCCCTGACCTGCGGCGATAGGGCATTTCTCAGGTCGTGTCGTCGGAACTTCGTCTCAAGCTCGTGTCAGTATCTTCCACGGCGGACGGTGGAAGCGGCAGGTCCGGTGGGGGCGACACAGTTCGCGGCCACTCGTGTTCGTCAGCGTGCTCCGGTGCGTGCGTGGTCATGCTCGTTGCCGTCTCATGCTGGTTGATTCGTGCCGACGAGGTCCAGACTGGCCTGCACCTGGGCTGTTATGGTCCGACCGGTCTTGTTCTCTGGGAAATTTGCAGTCCAGCAGCCTTGCATTTTAATATCCAGTTGGTCCAGGCTGGCTTCCATGACCGCAAGCGTGGCGAGCGTGAAGCTCAACGTGGACCTACTGGCCCGAGAGCTCGGCTACTGGCGCACCTCCAGCACCAGCGGTCCGGCCTACCGGGCGCTGGCCGACGGACTGCGGATGCTCATCATCGACGGGCGGGTGCCGGTGGGTGCGCGGCTGCCCAGCGAACGGGCACTGGCTGAGGCGCTGCGGGTGTCGCGCACAACAGTCACCACCGCCTACACCCAGATGCGCGACGAGGGCTACCTCAAAGGCCGCCAAGGCGCGCGCAGCACCACGGCGCTGCCGATCACCGAGACCGCCTCCGCCGAGCCCGGCGCGGTCAAACTCGATCTGGCCAAGGCCGCGATGGCCGCACCGGCCTCCACAGTGCTCGACGCGTTCAGCCACGCCGCCCAGGACGTCGCGCCCTACCTCAACGACACCGGCCTCGAGTTGATCGGGCTACTGCCGCTGCGCCGGGCGATCGCCCGAAGATACTGTGCACGTGGTCTTCCGACACAACCTGACGAGATCATGGTGACCACGGGCTGCCTGAGCGCGGTGAGCCTAATCCTGGCCACCTACGTCCAGGCCGGCGACCGCGTACTCATCGAGCAACCGACCTACCCCGGCATCATCTCCGCGCTGGCGGCAAAACCGGCCAGAGCCGTTCCGATGTCGCTGCACGCGGATGCCGCCGGCGACCACAGCCATAGGTGGGACGCCGATGTCCTGGATGCCACGATCCGTCAGACCAACCCGACATTGGCCTATCTCACCCCCGACAACCACAACCCGACCGGTATCACGATGGCGCCCGCCGATCGTGAACGTGTGGCCCACATCGTCGCCAAGACGCGCACGCGCACCGTCATCGACGAAACCATGGCCGAGGTATGGCTGGACGAGCCCATGCCTGCCCCTTTTGCGGCCTCGGCCACGTCGCGGCCCGACCTCGTGATCAGCATCGGTTCGATGTCGAAGTCCTTCTGGGGTGGGCTGCGTATCGGGTGGATCCGCGCCGAACGCAGCACCCTGGCCGCGATCACCGCACAACGCCCGTCAATGGACATCGGCACACCCATCGTCGAGCAGCTGGCCTCGGCGCGACTGTTGGCCGTCGCCGACGACGTGCTGCCCGCACGACGCGCCGAGCTCGCCAAGCGCCGCGATCTGCTGCTCACACTGCTGGCCGAGCACCTGCCCGACTGGCGGCCGATCGCCGGCACCGGAGGCATGTCGTGCTGGGTCGAACTGCCCGTCCCGATGAGTTCGGCGCTATCAGCGTCCGCGTCGCGGATGGGTCTCGACATCCCGGCGGGCCCAAGATTCGGCGTCGAGGGAACGCTGGAACGCTACATCCGCGTGCCCTATACCCTTCCCGAGGCCCAACTCACCCAAGCCGTCGCGCTGCTCGCCCGCGCCTGGAGAACCGTCACTGGCAGCGGCGGCGCAGAACTCGGCGCCGTTGTGACCTAGCACCGGACACGGTGCCTCGGGCTGCTAGCCCCGGCACGTCGTACCGCCATCTCTAGGAAACACCCGGGCCCAAAGACCTGGCCGTCGACAGGTCCGGCCAGTGCGACCCCTATTCAGACCAGTTACGTTCCCCAAAGGCCGCTTCCGTGTGCCCAGGCACTGCAGGCGGACCTTCGCCGCTAAACACGTTGCCGAACAACAATAGTGACGATTCTCGGCTCGACAACGATGGTGGTGCGCCACGGGCTAGCGCCGACGACTTGGTGGCCGTGTCACTGTGGCGTGTTCGAAGCCAACTGCGCGACCGGGCCGAGCCCACACGAGCACCAAGCAACGACGGTGGTGTCCAGCTCATTGCTTCCCTGCGTTGAGCCACAACCCCTTCCACAGCGCTCCGGGCTGCTCCTCGCCGAGGCGATTCGGGTGACATGCAGCTCGGCCGAGCGCGCGGGAAGGAGACTGCCCTGCCATCAGTGGTGTTCTCAGGCTTCCGAATGGACCGGGCGCGTCACGGAAGCAACACCAGGGTGCCATAAATGCCAGTTATCCCAAACTGGCTATTGAAATGGCTTCTGTACTGGACCGAGTATTGGCCCATGAACCAAAACCGGACCGGCCAAGCAAACCAGTTTCACTTGACTGTCGCACACCCTGCGGCGCCGCACACCAACCAGCAGACCAAGGAGAAGACCGTGACCACGCTCGCCTCAGACACCGACTTCGCACCCTCGCCCGCAGTTTCCGCCAATCAGAGCACCCGCCCGACTTCGGTCCACCGTGGCTCAGGTTCGCCCGCGTCCTACACCAAATATGTTGGCCGTGTTGGGGGTTTGGCGGTCGCACTGGGTATCGGGGCCGGATTGGCCGCGGTGCCGTGGGCGGCGTTCGCCGACGACGACGGCGGCAGCTCGAGCAGCTCGTCGAGTTCCTCGGGCTCGTCATCGAGTTCGGATTCGGGAAGCTCGGCGGGGCCGTCGCACAACAGCGGACCGTCGCGCCAGTCCTCGGCAAGTGGCTCGACAGGCTCGTCAGGATCAGGGTCCAGCGCCAACGACCGCGACGACTCCGACAGCGACACCGACGACAGCGCCGCTGATGACGACGTTGACGACGCCGACGACGACAGCGATTCCGACGACGACCTCGACGATGAGGCCGATGACGCTGACCACTCCGAGGACCTTGACGATGCCGACGACGAGCTGGCCGAGCAGGATACCGGGTCGGGCTCCGGCGACGAGGTCGATGACGCAGGCGAAGCTGGCTACGACGACGATGAGGCCTGGTCAGAGGATGAGGGTTCGCCGGCTGTCGAGGAGGTTCCCGCAACCGTTGCGGAGCAGCCGGTCGAGCTGGCCGAGCGGGCGACCCCGGCCGCCCCGGCGGCTGAGCCGGTCACCGATACGCCCGCCCCGGAGGCCACGCCGGTGACCTCGGCCAAAGACGCTGACACAGTCCAGGATCCGGCCGAGCAGGCGTCCGCCAATGAGGCTGCCGCTCCGGCATCGCACAGTCAGCCCGCCACCTCCGTCACACTGACCACCAACACGGTGTCCACCGCGACAGTGACAGCCACCGCGGCCCCGCAGGCGCAGGCGGGCCTGCTGGACTTGCTTGGACTCTCCGATATCAGCATCTCCATCGGCGGACGCGAAATCCTGCAACGCGGCACCGCGGTCGCCACCTCCGACGGTTTCGGTGCGATCGCCATCGCGATCGGCGACGACAGCATCGCGACCGCCGAGGGCTGGTTCAGCCGGGCCATCGTGCGCGGCGACGACAGCTCCGCGCTGGCGACCGGCGGCAATCTCAACCGCGCGGTCGTGCGCGGCGACGGTGCAGTGGTGCGGATCGAAGACGGCGACTTCAACCGCGGCATCATTCTCGGCGAAGGCGGCGTCCTCGCTATTGAGAATGGTGATTTCCACCGCGGCATTTTCATCGGCGACGACAACGCGGCCGACATGGGAGTGGCGCCGGATTCTCATCACGACTCGCTTGTCGTCATCGGTGACGGCAACACGGTCCGAGTCAGCCTGTTCTTTAACAGCGCCCGGGTCGTCGGCGACGACAACGTTGTGCGACTCACCGATAGCGCCATTGGCTCGGCCAGCGTTTGGGGCGACGCCAACGCCGTCGAACTGGAGTCGGGCCAGTTTGGCCGCGCTGTGGTCCTTGGCGACCAGAACACAGCAAGGCTGGCAACCACCACCAGTCCGCTCGGGCAGGGCCCCAAGGTCACGATCGTCGGAGGCAACAACACGGCAGAGGCGCGGTCGGCTTCTGGTGTCCCGACAATGCGCATCGCCGGCGACAACAACGCCGCAGTAGCCAGTGCGTCGCTCGACGGGCGCGCCACGGTGACCGTTCTCGGCGACGACAACAACGCATTGGCTCAGACAACCAGCGGGCGGGCCACCATCACCCTTGTCGGTAATGTCAACCGGTCCCAAGCCCAGGCCCTCGATGAGGGGCGCATCGCGGTCAGCATCGTCGGCGACAGCAACGGCGGCGGTGCCACGGCAAGTGGGACCGGCCGGGCTGCAATATCGCTGCGCGGTGACAACAACATCGGTACCGCGGTGGCCAAGGACGGGTCCGTCGCACGCAGCTCAGTCAGCGGCACCCTGAGCACCGCGCGCTCGGACGCCGCCCTCGGCGGGGTGGCCACCGCGGCGGCGCGCGGCGTGGAATCGGCGGCCAACGCCGATGCTGGTCTCGACGGGTTCGTGGTGGCCCGCGCTGCCGGCGATCGCACCGTAGCGACCGCCCGGGGTACCGATGGGCTCACCCGAGCGATCGTCAACGGCAACGACAGCACCGCCACCGCCGACGGTAGCCGACTGTTGGCGTTCACCTTCGGTCAGGGCAACGTCGCCATCGCCGGAGAGGACAGCGCCAACAACACCGCCGTGGCTATCGGGGTGGCCAATGCCGCCATCACCGGGCCCGGCGACTTCAACACCGCCATTGCCCTGGGTGCCGCCAACGAGGCCATCACCGGCCCCGGCGACAACATCCGGGTGGTCGAAATCGCGATCAACCCGATCGTCAACTGAGCCGCCACCACCCCCTAGGGTTGTCGTCGAGCACCACATCTCGACGACAACCCCGGCGGGCCTGGTATTGGGGAAACACCCCGACACCAGGCCCGCCACTGGCGTCGACACCGCCCCAGCTACACCATCGTCGGCGACCCCCACCGAGAACCAGGCCACCACCACAGCCTCTCGTCGCACGCCCAGGCCAGAAATGTTGAAGGGTAGTTTCGCGCCTCACTGGATATCTACGCTGGCAGAACGCTTAGCGGCCGTTCGACGTCAGCACCGGTGCGTTTCCGGCGCCGGCCAGCCACCGCCGTTCCAGGCGCGACAAGGTTCCGTCCTGCCGCAGCGAATCCACCGCCCAGGACACGCAGCGGGTCAACGGGCTGTCGAGGTTCAGCACGATCCCCAGTTGTTCGGTGCCGTCACCGGATCGCGGGAGCTGACCGATCATCAGGCCTTCGAGCAGTTCGTTGGACAGGGTGAACGCGGTCGGTAGATCGGCCACCAACGCGTCGATTCGGCCGTCGACCAGCGCCATCTTGGCATCGACGGTGGTGTCGTAGGCCTGCAGCCCGGCATCGCCGCGCAGCGCGGCGGCGGCGCTGTAGCTGGTGGATCCGATCTGGGCGCCCAGCCTGACGGTCCGCAGCCCGGCGAGGTCGTGGACCGCCGCGGCCGGCGAGGTGCGGACTGTCATCACGGCCTGGGTGACGTCGAAATACGGCGCGGAGAAGTCGACGGCAGCCTTGCGCTGGTCGGTGATGGAGAACTGGGACAGGCTGGCATCGAACGGTTTGGCACCCGGCGCCAGCGCCGCGTTGAACGGCACCCGGATCCAGCGCACCTCCTCGGCGGCGTAGCGCAACCGGGCTGCGACGGCATAGGCCAGCGCCGCTTCGAAGCCCTCACCGTTCTCCGGGTCGTCGCCCATGTACCACGGCGGGTAGACGGGCTGGTCGGCGGCGAAGGTCAGAATTCCCGGATACAGCGTGTCCAGGACGTCCTTCGTGCACTCGCCCGGATCGACGGTGGGCGAGGGTTCGCCGGCCGGCGGCGCGCACGCAGCCACACACGCCAGCGTCACGGAAAGCAGCACGGCCGAAGCCATGGCCTTCCAACCGGGGGCGCTGGGCGCGGACATGCCCGGCATCATCGCAGATACCGGGCCGGCCGGCAGATGCACAGATATGGAGCGGCCCCCGAGCCGTCGTTCCTGGCCGGACAAGGCCGAGGGGCTCGGGGGCCGGGTGGCTGCGGGGAATTCGCCAGCGCGCACAGGTGCGTCGAGCGCTTCCCCGGCGCTGCTAGCTCGCAGCCACCTCACATGTCCATAAGTCACTCAATTTGTCGGACCACCTCCTTCCCTGTGTACAGGCGACCGTACCCGCGCTTGCTCACCGCGACAAGCGATTTAACCTCTCAGCGATCGTGCAGGATCGCGGCGTCGATCAGGGAGGTCATGTCCTCGGCCAACGGGTTCGGCGGCAGCGCCACGCCGTCGAGGGTGTGCACACGTGCCGCCAAGGTGATGCTGGAAACCAGCCAAATGCCTTGTGCAGAGCGCAGATCCGCCGGAGTCAGCGCTTGGTAGTCGCAGTCGTAGCCTTTGGTGCGGGCGACCTCGAACAGGGCCTGCTGGGTGGTTCCGCGCAGTATCGGGTACCAGGGCGGCGGTGTGAGCAGGCAGGTGCGCCCGTCCGGCGAGGAGGTGGCGATGATCACGGTCGACCGCGGCCCCTCCAGGATGCGGCCGTCGGAGCTGACGAAGATGACGTCACCGGCGCCCAGCTGTTCGGCGTGGCGCAGCGCGGCCATGTTGACCGCGTAGGACAGTGTCTTGGCGCCGGCCAGCAGCCAGGGCATCCGGTCCACGCCCTCGGCGGGCAGCCCGCGCTCGAGCGTGAGCGCCGCCAGCCCGTGGTTGCGGACCGTGGCGACCCGGTCCGGCACCGCACCGATGGTGGCGTAGGAGGTGCCGGTCGGGCTGTGTTCGCGTCCGCGGCTGTAGACCAGCCGCAGCACCCCCTCCTCGCCGCCGGCGGCGAGCCACTGCCGGGTCGCGATGCCGACGGCCGAACGCCATTTCTCCAGGTCCGGGGCGGGCAGGTCGGCCAGCCGGGCCGACTGGGTCAGCCGTGCCAGGTGTGATTCCAGCAGGCAGGGTGCACCCTGGCGGATGAGCAGCGTCTCGAAAACGCCGTCGCCTCGTACCGCGGCCAGGTCGTCGGCGTGCAGCAGCGGCTGCTGCGGATCGTGCAGCTGTCCGTCGAGGGTGACGACGACGCCCGGGAAGTCGGTCATGGGGCAATCGTAGAGTTGAGGGATGTCCGCAGTTCCCGCCCCCGATACCGGGCCCGACGCCGGCGCGGTTTGGCATTATGGCGATCCGCTCGGTGAACAACGCGCAGCCGCCGACGGCGTGATCGTCGTCGACCGGTCGAACCGGTCGGTGCTGTCGCTGTCCGGCCCCGACCGCAAGACCTGGCTGCACAACATTTCCAGCCAGCACGTCAGTGAGCTCCCCGAGGGCGCGGTCACCCAGAACCTCAGCCTCGACATGCAGGGCCGTGTCGAAGATCACTGGTGGCAGACCGAGCTGGCCGAGCAGACCGTGCTCGACACCGAGCCGTGGCGCGGGGAGCCGCTGCTGGGCTTTCTGCGCAAGATGGTCTTCTGGTCCGACGTCGCCGTGGAACCCGCGGATTTGGCGGTGTTGTCGCTGCTCGGGCCGGGTGCCGCCGAACCGTCGCTGCTCGCGGCGCTGGGCGTGGCGGCCCTGCCCGCGGAGGGCACCGCGGTCGGGTTGCCCGAGGGCGGCTTCGTCCGGCGCATCCCGGCCACCACCGTCGAGGTCGACGTTGTCGTCCCGTCCGATAAGGCCTCTGAGCTGCGGGACCGACTGGTGGCCGCGGGCGCCCGGCCGGCGGGGGTATGGGCCTACGAGGCACACCGGGTCGCCGAGCTGCGGCCCCGGCTGGGTGTCGACACCGATGAGCGCACCATCCCGCACGAGGTGGGCTGGATCGGCGGGCCGGGGCTGGGTGCGGTGCACCTCGAGAAGGGCTGCTACCGCGGCCAGGAGACGGTCGCACGGGTCCACAACCTGGGCAAACCGCCGCGGATGCTGGTACTGCTACACCTCGACGGCGCCCCCGACCGCCCCGCGACGGGAGACCCGCTGTTGGCGGGTGGTCGCGCGGTGGGCCGGCTGGGCACCGTGGTGGATCACGCCGACCAGGGTGTGATCGCGTTGGCCCTGGTCAAGCGCGGCATTCCGGCGGACACGGCGCTGACCACCGGCGGCGAGGCTGCGGTGCCCGCCGTCATAGATCCCGATTCGCTTCCGCCCACCGACGCGGTGGGCGCGGGCCGGCTGGCGGTGCAGCGGCTGCGCGGCGGGTGAGCAGAGCCACATGACTCAGCGCACCCCGGCCTGCCAGCACCACAGCCTCGGGCACGGTAAGGTGTGGGCAGGAAAATAAACACACTCAGATCGGAGCCGCCTGATAATTGGGCCGCTCCGTTATTGCGCGAGGGGGTTCCCCCATGGGCCGCGGCCGGGCAAAGGCAAAGCAGACCAAGGTTGCTCGTGAGCTCAAATACAGCTCACCGCAGACTGATTTCGAGCGGCTCCAGCGCGAGCTGTCAGGCGGTTCCGAAGACGACCGCTTCAACGGCGGTGACGGAGCACCCGACGACAGCTGGGCGGACGAGGACGACTGGCGCCGATAGCCGTCGCCGGCCGCAGCGCTTCCTTTCAGAACCTGGGGTGCTGACCCACGAGCTGCGCTCGTGAACCGTCCTTGCCGCCCTTCATGACGGTGCCCAGCGGCCAGCAATCCAGGTGCCGCGCGGTCAGCACGGCCAGCGCGCGGTCGGTGTCCTCGGCGGCCACCACCGCCACCATCCCGACGCCCATGTTGAACGTCTTCTCCATCTCGGCGCGTTCGATGCGGCCGCGCTGGGCGATCATGGCGAACACCGGCGCCGGAGTCCAGGTACCCCGGTCCAGCTCGGCCACCAGGCCGTGCGGAATGACCCGCTCCAGGTTGGCGGCCAACCCGCCACCGGTGACGTGGCAGAACGTCCGCACCTGGGTCTCGGCCGCCAGCGCCAGACAGTCCTTGGTGTAGATCCGGGTGGGCTCGAGCAGCTCCTCCCCCAGCGTCCTGCCGAACTCCTCGACGTGTCCGGCGAGGTTCATGTGGTCGATCTCGAGCAGCACATGCCGGGCCAGGGAGTAGCCGTTGGAGTGCAGCCCCGTCGACGCCATCGCGATGATCACGTCACCGGGCTTGACCCGGTCGGGCCCGAGGACGTCGTCGGCCTCGACGACGCCGACACCGGTCGCGGAGATGTCGTAGTGATCGGGTGCCATCAGACCCGGATGTTCGGCGGTTTCCCCGCCCAGCAGTGCGCAACCGGCCAGCACACAGCCGTCGGCGATGCCCGAGACGATCTCGGCGACCCGTTCGGGCACGGTGCGCCCGACGGCGATGTAGTCCTGCAGGAACAGCGGCTCGGCACCGCAGACCACTAGGTCGTCGACGACCATCGCGACCAGGTCGATGCCGACGGTGTCGTGCTTATCCATGGCCTGCGCGACTGCCAGCTTGGTTCCGACCCCGTCGGTCGAGGACGCCAACAGGGGTTCGCGGTAGTCGCCGCGCAGTGCGAACATCCCGGCGAAGCCGCCGAGGCCACCGCGGACCTCGGGCCTGGTGGCCTTCTTGGCTAGCGGTTTGAACAGTTCGACGGCGCGGTCACCGGCTTCGATGTCCACCCCTGCCGACGCGTAGGAAATGCCGTGTTGTTCGGCGCGCTCGGTCATCGAGTCAAAGGTTACCGTTCGGCAGCCGCCGCCGGTATGTGCCGGTCGTCAGGTGGCGTTACGTTCCAGCCAGCCGTTGAGCGGTGCCGCCGCGCGCAGGGCGGTGACCACCCGATCTTTGGCCTTCCTGGTGCCCAGCCAGGCACCCACCGGCCAGGTCTTCATCATGGCGATGCCCTTGTGCCTGAGCAGCTCGATCCGCGGATGGTCCTTCGGGTATCCGCGCGGCGCGGTCTTGAGCACCTCGTGGGCCATCGTCTGGTAGCCGGCCCGGTGCAGGTCGGCGACGATGCCGACCAGCTCGGATCCGGGCCCTTCGGCGTCCACCGCGGCGCGGTAGAGGCGCAGCGCGGCGGGCTCGGGCAGGTACAGGCCGCTGCCCACCGACAGCCCCTCCGCCGAGAACGCCACATAGCCGGCGCCGAGGGTCGCCGCGCAGGACGTCTTGTAGGGGGACTTGTCGGCGCTGAACCGGATGTCGCGGTAGGGCCGGAACATCTTGCCCTCGCCGAATTCGTCGGCGAGCTCGGCCAGCAGCTCCTCCATCGGCGCCTTGACGTGCCGCTCGTAGACCGGCTTGTGCTCCTGCCAGTACACCTTCGAGTTGTCGGCCTCCAGCCCCTCGTAGAACTCGACGGCCTCGATGGGCCACCCCTGAAACGCCATGCCGCCATTGTGGACGCAGCCGGGCGGTTAGGCGGCGCGGTTGCGGGCAATCCAGATCGGCGTCGGCAACGAAACACACAAAGAGCGTCTCTTGCAGACATCGAGGGATCGGAGGGGTGGTGGCGGCACAGACCAGATGCCTGGTGACGGGCGCGACCGGGTACATCGGTGGCCGGCTGGTGCCCGAGTTGCTCGACCGCGGCCACCATGTCCGGGCCATGGCACGCAAACCCGCCAAACTCGACCGCGCCGCCTGGCGCGACCGGGTCGAGGTGGTACGCGGCGATCTGACCGAGCCTGACTCGTTGACCGCGGCGTTCGAGGGCGTCGACGTCGTCTATTACCTGGTCCACTCGATGGGCACCGCACGCGGCGATTTCGTGGCCGAGGAGGCGCAGTCGGCGCGCAACGTCGCCGCTGCCGCCGAACGCGCCGGGGTGCGCCGGATCGTCTACCTCGGCGGGCTGCACCCGCCCGGCACCGGGCTGTCGAGACATCTGGCTTCGCGGGTGGAGGTCGGCGAGATCCTGCTGGCCTCGTCGATCGAGACGGTGGTGCTGCAGGCGGGCATCGTGATCGGGTCCGGATCCGCGTCGTTCGAGATGGTCCGCCATCTCACCGACCGGCTGCCGGTGATGACCACCCCGAAATGGGTGCACAACATGATCCAGCCGATCGCCGTCGGCGACGTCCTCTACTACCTGGCCGAGGCCGCCACCGCCGAGCTGCCCGAATCACGCACCTGGGACATCGGCGGCCCCGACGCGATGGAGTACGGCGAGGCGATGCAGGGTTACGCCGATGTCGCCGGGCTGCGCCGACGGCTGATGGTGGTGCTGCCGTTCCTGACTCCGACGATCGCGAGTTGGTGGGTGGGGTTGGTGACCCCGATACCGTCCGGGTTGGCCCGTCCGCTGGTGGAGTCGCTGGAGTGCGATGCGGTGTGCCATGAACACGACATCGACGCCGTCATCGCGCCGCCCCCCGGAGGGTTGACCGGATACCTGGACGCGGTGCGGCAGGCGCTGAGCACTGAAGGCGCCTCCGCCGAACGCGGCCGGCGCCACATTCTGCGCATCAGTCCCACCGCACCTGAGTGAGGCAGTCGATCTACGCCGCTACGGCCGGCGCAGTGCCGACGCGTTGTCGTTCTGCGCCTGCACCGGCACCCCGGTGCGCGCGGCGGTGGCCAGCATGTGCTCGATGACGTTCTTGCCCAGCGCGGTCTCGCCGGGCAGTTCGATCGGATAGTCGCCGTCGAAACATGCCGAACACAGCCGGGACGCCGGTTGCTCGGTCGCGGCGATCATGCCCTGCTGGGAGATGTAGCTCAGGGTGTCCGCACCGATCGCGTGCCGCACCGCTTCGAGGGTGTCGTCCTCGTCGGAGTCGGCGTTGCCGGCGTTGGCGATCAGCTCGGCGGGGGTGGCGAAGTCGATGCCGTAGAAGCACGGCCACTTCACCGGCGGCGAGGCGATCCGCACATGCACCTCGACGGCGCCGGCCTCGCGCAGCATCCTGATCAGGGCGCGCTGGGTGTTGCCCCGCACGATCGAGTCGTCGACGACGATCAACCGCTTGCCGCGGATCACCTCGCGCAGCGGGTTGAGCTTGAGCCGGATACCGAGCTGGCGGATGGTCTGGGAGGGCTGGATGAACGTCCGCCCCACGTAGGCGTTCTTCATCAGCCCCTGGCCGAACGGGATTCCCGACTCCTGGGCGTAGCCCACCGCGGCCGGGGTACCGGACTCCGGCACTCCGATCACCAGGTCGGCCTCGACCGGCTTCTCCCGGGCCAACCGCCTGCCGATCTCGACGCGGGTGCCATGGACCGATCGACCGGCCAGGGTGCTGTCGGGCCGGGCCAGGTAGACGTATTCGAAGACACAGCCCTTCGGCTGCGGCGGGGCGAACCGGGTGGACCGGACGCCGTCGGCGTCGATGGCCAGCAGCTCGCCGGGCTCGATGTCACGGACGAACGACGCGCCGACGATGTCCAGCGCGGCGGTCTCGGAGGCCACCACCCAGCCACGGTCGAGCCGGCCGAGTGCCAGCGGACGCACACCGTAGGGATCGCGCGCCGCGTAGAGCGTGTTCTCATCCATGAACGTCAGGCAGAACGCACCGCGCACCGACGGCAACAACTCCAGGGCCGCCTGCTCCAGCGACGAGTCCGCCGCCCCGTGCGCCAGCAGCGCGCCGAGGATGTCGGAGTCGGTGGTCGCGGTCGCCGCGCCCCGGCTTCCCATCAGCCCCTCGTCACGAGCACGCGCCGCCAGTTCGGCGGTGTTGACCAGGTTTCCGTTGTGGCCCAGCGCCACCCCGGTGCCCGCGGCGGTGTTGCGGAACACCGGCTGCGCGTTCTCCCACGTGGTGGACCCGGTGGTGGAGTAGCGGCAGTGACCGACGGCGACGTGGCCGTGCATGGCGGCCAGCGTCTGCTCGTCGAACACCTGACTGACCAGGCCGAGATCCTTGAACACCAGCACCTGCGAGCCGTCGGCGACGGCGATGCCGGCCGCCTCCTGGCCGCGGTGCTGTAGGGCGTAGAGCCCGTAGTAGGTGAGTTTGGCCACTTCCTCGCCCGGGGCCCACACCCCGAATACGCCACACTCTTCTTTGGGGTTGTCGTCTACCTGCTCGAAAGGCTCAGCGGTCACGATCTACAGGGCTCCCTGGGGCGGTGGGGTGACGTCACCCAGTCTACGGTGAACAGCGGGAAAACGCGGAATCGACGGTTCGCGATTCCCCTGGACTTCCGTTGACGGGATGTCGTTTTCGTCACTCTGGCGCGTCGGGGAGCGCCACCAGCGGCAGCGCAGCGGCGATCTCGCCGGCACGCGCCCCCGACAGCCGCAGTGTGCCCGCCGACGCGGCGGCGGAAACCGTCGTCAGCCCGGCCGCCAGGCGCAGCCAGGTCCGCGGATCGGTCTCCACCACGTTGGCCGGGTTGCCCCGGGTGTGCCGGGGACCGTCGATGCACTGCACGGCCACGAACGGTGGGATGCGCACCTCGACGGCGGCGCCCGGGGCCACGGCGGCCATCGTCATGGCGGTCAGCCGGACCGCCTCGGCGAGTTCGGCGCGGCCGGGGGCGGTGGAGCTGTCGTCGCGCAACCAGTCGGCCAGCGCCGCCACCGCGGCGCGGGTCTTGACCGGATCGGCACTGCGGCGCACCGGTCAAATCTAAGGTGTGCCGCCGCCGGCCCGTCGCCCAGCCGCGCCGCGACGCTGCACCAGGACCGCCGCCACCGCGCCGGCCTCGTTGACCGCCAGGTGGGCCAGCATCGGCGCGGCCACGCTGGCGGACTTCGCGTAGAGCCAGCCGAACAGCCATCCGGCCACGCCGGTGGTCAGCACCGTGAGCACCACCGGCTGGCCGGTGGCCCGGGCATCGGGCACGTGGGACAGACCGAAGGTCGCGGCGGCCACGAGGCGCCCGTGCGGCCTGCCGAAGGCCCGGACGGCGAGCATGCCCAGGCTGGCCCGGTAGGCCACCTCTTCCGACCACACGGTGCCGACCGGGATCCGCACCAGCAGCCAATGGCTGATCGGCGTCGGCAGCTGCTGCACCGCCATGCCCTCGCGCACCGGTCGCAGCGCACTGCCGGCCGCCACCGTCGCCACGACCGGGATCGCGGCCGCGGTCCCCCAGCGCAGCCCCGCCCACAACGCGGGCGGCCGAAGGCCGAGCCGGGGGTTGCCGGTGAGCACCCACACCGCGGTGCCGAACAGGACGTGCGGCACCGGATGCCAGCGCGCCGGGATCCGGAAGGTCGCGAACTTCCAGCCGACGAGCACCGCGGCCAGCGCACCCGCGCCCACCCGCTGCCGCACTATTCGCCGCTCCCGTCCGGCAGGGCGTGCGCCAGCGCGGCACGGATGCGCGCGGTGTCGGAGACGGTCCAGTCCTGCGGTGCGGCCACTCCCACCCAACCGTCGAGGATGAAGTCGCCGTAGTTGTGCCCATGTCCGGCGGGCACCGACACCGCGTTGGTCAGGTCCGCGGCCACCTGCCAGAACGTGACGATCGGATACCACCGCATGGACGGGGTGCGGTCGCGACCCGGCGGCTCGGAGAGCCAGTCGGGGCGGCTGAACACCAGGTCCTGTGACCACCACACGATCGGGTCGGAGGCATGCTGCAGGAACAACACCCGGGTGCCCTCCCAGGGTGGCGCGGTGTCCCTGGCGATCTGGGCGGCGTCGTTGCCCTGAGAGAACCGCACCGTGCGGCCGTCGTCGTAGCGGGGCTGGACCTCCGGGGTTCCCGGATCGCGCCGGACCGTGAGGCCGTGCCACAGCGGGCTGGCGTTCGGCGGGCCCACCCACAGCACCGAGGAGAAACCCATCCGGGAGATGTCGGGCAGCCATTGAAATGCGCCCTGCCCCGCCATCGAACCCAGGCTCTCGCCGTAGAGCAGCAGCCGGGGCCGCCGCTCGGGGGGCAACTGGACCCAGCGCTGGTGGATGGCGTCGATCATCATCCGGCCCGCCTCCATCGACTTCTGCTGGTGGGCGAGGAACGAGATCCAGCTCGGCAGATAGGAATACTGCGATCCGACGATGGCGGTGTCGCCGTTGTACATCATCTCGATCGAGGCGGCGGCGATCGGGTTGATCCAGCCGGTCCCGGTCGCCGGCACGATCACCAGCACCTCGCGGTCGAAGGCGCCGGTGCGCTCCAGTTCGCTGAGCAGCACCGCCATCCGCCCTTCGCCGGTCTCCGCGGTCTCCAGACCGGCGTAGACCCGGATGGGCTCGAGCGCCGGGCGCCCGTTGATCGCGGTCAGCTCCGCGGCGTCGGGACCGGTTCCGACAAAGCTGCGACCCTGATAGCCCAGAGTGTCCCAGGACGCGAAAGACTCTGGGCTACCTGACCTTTCGGGACCCTGGGGTTGCACCACGCCCGCCGCGGTGGTGGTGTTCTGCGGCTGGAAGATTCGGTTGGCCCCGGCCAGGAACCCGCGCAGCAGAACGCCGTTGACCAGCGTGATGACCAGCACCACCACGATCGCCGTCCCGATGAACAGGGCCAGCTCGTCGGACAGGCGCCAGCGGCGGATGAAGAAGCGCGCCATCGTCTTGATCAGGTCGAGCAGGACCCGGGCGGTGGCGACACCCAGAGCGCCGACGGCCGCGGCGACGACCAGGGTGCGCAGATAGCTGAGGGTGGCCGGGCCTTCCATCCCCATCAGCGCCGAGACCTGGCGCTGCCAGGCCGCGGCCGGGATCACCATCAGCACACAGGCCCCCAGCGCCACCGTGACGGTGACCGCTTTGACCGCCGCGGTCACCTGCGGCGGCGGGGGACGCCACCCACGCCCGGCCAGCAGGAAACGGCGGACCATCTTGACGACGAAAACCCCTATGCCGTAACCGATCACGGCGTTTATTCCGCCGATCAGCCCGGCGAAGAGCCAGTCCCTGGGCAGCAGCGAAGGGGTCAGCGACGCGCAGAAGAATAGTGCGGCGAAAGCGATGCCGGTGAAATCGAGTCGCAGCAGCCGCCACGCCCACAGGTAGGCGGGGTGATGTTGCTTCTCGTCGTAAGCCAAGAAGGCCCCGTCACCCGAACAATCCGGGCAGCACGCCCTCCCAGGTGCCGCGCAACTCCGCCAGAGTCACCGTGAACAGTCCCTGCACCTCGACGGTGGGCTCCTCGGTCTCGGGCCCCTGATCCACCACCCCGACGCGGGTGGCGGGCAACCCCCGCGCCTGGCACATCGCCACGAACCGGCTCTCCTCGGTGCGCGGCACCGCAACCAGCACCCGGCCCGCCGACTCGGAGAACAGCGCGACGAAGGGATCCCATGTATCGGGAAGAACTATGCGGCAACCGGTTTCACCACCCAGCGCGGCTTCGACGACCGCCTGGATCAACCCGCCCTCGGACAGGTCGTGGGCCGCCGAGACCAGACCGTCGCGCGAGGCCGCGGTGAGCACCTCGGCCAGCAGCCGCTCGCGCTCCAGGTCGACCTTCGGCGGCACCCCGCCGAGGTGGCCGGCACTGACCTGCGCCCAGATGGAGCCGTCGAACTCGTCGAGGGTGTCGCCGAGCATGATCAGCGACTCCCCCGGCTCGGCGCCCAGCCCGGTGGGGATGCGGCGGCGCACGTCGTCGATCACTCCGAGCACCCCGACGACCGGGGTGGGCAGGATCGCGGCGGTGCCGGTCTGGTTGTAGAAACTGACATTGCCGCCGGTGACCGGAATCCCCAGCGTCGCAGCGCCGTCCGCGAGGCCGTGCACAGCCTCACGGAACTGCCACATCACCCCCGGATCCTCGGGGGACCCGAAGTTCAGGCAGTTGGTGACCGCGACCGGGGTGGCACCGGTGACCGCGACGTTGCGGTAGGCCTCGGCCAGCGCCAGCTGCGCACCGGCGTACGGGTCCAGCGCGGTGTAGCGCCCGGACGCGTCGGTCGAGATCGCGATGCCGCGGCCGGTCTGTTCGTCGACGCGCAGCACCCCGCCGTCGGCGTGTTCGGCCAGCACGGTGTTGCCACGCACGTAGCGGTCGTACTGCTCGGTGATGAAGGCGCGGCTGCACAGGTGCGGGCTGCCTAGCATCGCCAGCAGCGTCGCGCGCAGCTCGTCACCGGTGGCCGGGCGCGGCAGGTCCGCCGAGGTGTCGGCGATCAGCGCGTCCTGGGTGTCCGGTCGGGCCAACGGCCGCTGGTAGACCGGACCCTCGTGGGCGACGGTGCGCGGCGGCACGTCGACGACCGTCTCCCCGTGCCAGGTGATCTCCAGGTGTTCACCGTCGGTGACCTCACCGATCACGGTGGCCAGCACGTCCCATTTGCGGCACACCGCCAGGAACGCGTCGACGTTGTCCGGGGTCACCACCGCGCACATGCGCTCCTGCGACTCACTGGACAGGATCTCGGCCGGGGTCATGTTGGTCGCGCGCAGCGGCACCTTGTCCAGTTCGACCTTCATGCCGTCGTCACCGGCCGAGGCCAGCTCCGAGGTGGCGCAGGACAATCCGGCGCCGCCGAGGTCCTGGATGCCGACCACCAGATCGGCGGCGTAGAGCTCCAGGCAGCATTCGATGAGCACCTTCTCGGTGAACGGGTCACCGACCTGCACGCTGGGCAGCTTCTTGCGCGACCTCGATGGTCCAGCTCCGCCTCCGGCTTCGTGTCCCGCGCCGCTCTCGTCGCCGCCGAAGGTCTCCGAGGCCAGCACCGACACCCCGCCGATGCCGTCCAGGCCGGTGCGCGCACCGAACAGGATGATCTTGTTACCGGACCCGGACGCGAACGCCAGCTTGAGGTCCTCGGTGCGCAGCACCCCGACACACAGGGCGTTCACCAGCGGGTTGCCCGCGTAGCAGGCGTCGAACACGGTTTCGCCGCCGATGTTGGGCAGGCCCAGCGAGTTCCCGTAGCCCCCGACGCCGCGCACCACGCCGTCGAGGACGCGGCGGGTGTCGGGCGCGTCGGCCGCGCCGAAGCGCAGCTGGTCCATCACCGCGACCGGCCTCGCGCCCATCGCCATGATGTCGCGCACGATGCCGCCGACGCCGGTGGCCGCACCCTGGTAGGGCTCGATGTAGGACGGGTGGTTGTGCGACTCGACCTTGAAGGTGGCCGCCCAGCCGTCGCCGATGTCGACGACGCCGGCGTTCTCCCCGATACCGGCCAGCATCGCCGAGCGCATCTGCTCGGTGGTGGTCTCACCGAAGTAGCGCAGGTGCACCTTGGAGGACTTGTAGGAGCAGTGCTCGCTCCACATCACCGAGTACATCGCCAGCTCGGCGTCGGTGGGCCGGCGGCCCAGGATCTCGCGGATCCGCTCGTACTCGTCGTCCTTGAGCCCGAGCTCCCGGAACGGCTGGGGCTGGTCGGGAGTGGCGGTGGCCCGCTCGACGGTGTCTACCTCATGGGTCAACCCAGATGTCACGGCGTCAGTTTATTCGCCTGTCCAGGAGTCGGCCGACGGCGACGCCGTCCATCGGTTCCGTGCCGGCATCCGTGGCGGGCTGCTCCGGGATACTCTGGGGCCCCGCACTGTCCCCGGAGGCTACGGTGGCGTCATCGTGAGTGCACCTGAGCACACGTCCACGGTGCGAGGCGTCGTGTTCCGTGTCGTCGTCGTGGTGGTGCTGTTCACCCCCGCAGCCCTTATCCCGTTCACGCCGTTGTCTCCGGTGACCGCAGTCTTCGTCGCCGGCAGCCTGCCCGTCGCGATCGCCTGGGCACTGTCACCCCGATACGCGCTGACCGCGATACCGGTGTCGGCTGTGCTCAATGCCCTGGCAGTGCTGGTGTACAGCCACCCCCTGCTGACCGGCGTGTTCATGCTCGGCGCCGCCGTGCTGGTCGGCCTGAGCGCGTTTCGGGGCCTGCACCTGGTGGCCGCGCTCGCCGCCCTGCAGCCGTCGATCACGGTCATCGCCGGACCTGGCTCCGTGTCGTTCGCCGACTGGACGCCCGGCAGCGTCGGGCAGGCGGCACTGGCCGGCCTGGTGGCTGTGCTCGGCGGGCTCTGGGCGGCGCTGGTCGCCGCGATCGCGCTCCGCGGCAACTACTCCGAAGACGCTTCCAGCCCACCCGAACCTGTCGCCACACCGGTGGTGCTGCTCTACACCGCGGCCCTCGCACTGACGCTCGGGCCGCTGGCTTTCGTGGCTTCGACGTGGTTTCTGCAGAGCACCGCGGGCTGGCTGCTCACGACGGTTCTGCTGGTTGCGCGGCCGGCCAATCACGAGTCGAGGACGCTGATCGGCGAACGCACGCTCGGAGCACTCGCCGGCGGGTTCGGCGCCGTTGTCGTGGCGGTCGCCGCACCGAACGCAGACATCCGATTGCTCATCGGAATCGCCGCGATCGTCACCGCGGCAGTACTGCAGCTGCAGCACGCCCGGTACGCCTATTTCGCCAGTTTCGCCACAGCGGCCGCGGTGTTGCTCAACGCACGATCGGGCAGCGTGTTGCAGGTGGGTGTCGAACGCATCGGGCTGACCGTGGCCGGGGTCGTGGTGGTCGGCGCCGCCGTCGCCGTCGCCGAGCAGGCGTTCAGCCGTTATTCGGCCCGATCCTGACGGGACTCAAGCTCCGGCCACGCAGAAGGCGTTGCCCTCCGGATCGGCCAACACGACCCAGTTGAACTCCGCACCGAAGCTGTGCCGGGCGGTCTCCCGCGCACCGAGCCCGACCAGACGGGCCACCTCGGCTTCCTTGTCTTCGGCGTGGAAGTCCAGATGCATCTTGTTCTTGCCGGGTGTCGGGTCGGGCACCCGCTGAAAACCCAGCGTCGCACGCCCCTGGGCGGTGACCATCACGAAATCACCCGGTGCCACGGCATTCACCTCACCGCCGGCGGCTTTGGCCCACCAGTCGGCCAGACCGTCGGGATCCGCACAGTCGAAGGTGATCATCTCCACGTTCAGGGGCATACCGGGACCTTATGTCAGGCCGGTGACAAGAACGCGTGAAGAGCAGCCGAATAGTCGGCGACGTCCGCGGCGCCCATCACCTCGCGCGCGGAGTGCATCGCCAGCTGCGGCGCCCCGACGTCGACGGTCGCGATACCGGTTCGCGCCGCGGTCATCGGCCCGATCGTCGACCCGCACGGCAGGTCGGCGCGGTGTTCGTAGCGCTGCAATTCCACGCCGGCCCGGGCGCACGCCAGGGCGAAGGCAGCGGCCGTCCGCCCGTCGGTGGCGTAGCGCAGGTTGGGCTGCACCTTGAGCACTGGTCCGCCGTTGACCTCGATGAGGTGGCCCGGCTCGTGACGGTCGGGATAGTTCGGGTGGGTGGCATGCGCCATGTCGCCGGAGGCGACCATCGATCCCGGGAGCCGGCGCAGGAAATCCTCGCGTCCGCCCCCGGCCGCCAGGGTGATCCGCTCCAGAACGGTGAGCAGCAGCTCGGACTGGGCGCCGTGGTCGGACTGCGAACCCACCTCTTCGTGGTCGAACAGCACCAGCACCGGCACGGCGCCCGCGGCACCGGAGGCCGCCAGGAACGCCTCCAGCCCGGCGTAGCAGGTGGCCTGGTTGTCCAGCCGGGGGGCACTGACCAGAGCGCCGTCCACCCCGACCCGGCGCGACGGCGCCAGATCGTGGGTCATCAGATCGAAGCCGAGCACCGCGGCGGCGTCGACACCCGCCTGCTCGGCGACGTAGCCGAGAAAGGGCCGGGGGGTGGATCCGACTCCCCACACCGCGTTGACATGACGCTGCGGGTTCAGTTCGACCGCCTTGCGGTCTTCGGCCAGATGGATGGCCAGCTGCGGCACCCGCAGAATCGGTTCGTCGACCCGCACCAGGGTGTGCTCGACGGCGTCGCCGACCCGCACCGACAGCCGCCCGCTGATCCCCAGCTCGCGGTCCAGCCAGGAGTTCAGCCAGGCGCCGCCGTAGGGCTGCAGCGCCACCATCTGCCAGCCCGCCACCACCCGATCCGGATGCTGCTTGACGCGCAGGTTGGGGCTGTCGGTATGCGCCCCGACGATCCGAAAAGGCAGGGCACGACCGGCATCGCCACCCGAGCGCCACGCGATCAGGGAACCGGCCCGCACCACGAAGTGATCGCCCTGTCCGGGCCAGGGATCGCTTTCGGCGAGTTCGGTGAAGCCCGCCGCCAGCAACCGGTCGGCGGCGGTGCGGCACACATGGAACGGCGACGGCGAGGCGTCGACGAATTCGCAGAGCCCTTCGGCGGTCGCGGGGCGGGACATGGCAGACATGAGAACCCCATCCTTACCCCAAGAACAAGATCAGGTCGCGTTAGGGTGGCCTGGTGGCACGTCCGCAACCGGTTCTGACGCCGCTGAGCCCGGCGGCGATCTTTCTCGTGGCGACCATCGACGAGGGCGCCGAGGCGGCCGCCACGGTGCACGACGCACTGGCCGAGCTGTCCGGCCTGGTGCGCGCCGTCGGATTCCGGGTTCCCACGGCACAGCTCCGGTTGATCGCCGGCATCGGTTCGAGTGCCTGGGATCGGCTCTTCTCCGGCCCCCGGCCCGCCGGGCTGCACGAGTTCGTCGAAGTCGGCGGCGCGCGGCACCACGCCCCCTCGACACCGGGCGACCTGCTGTTCCACATCAAGGGCGGGTCCCTGGATGTGTGCTTCGAGCTCGGCGGCCGCGTCCTGGCCGCCATGGCCGGCGCGGTCACCGTGGTCGACGAGGTGCACGGGTTCAAGTTCTTCGAACAACGCGACCTGTTGGGTTTCGTCGACGGCACCGAGAACCCGGACGGGCCGGATGCGGTGACCGCGGCGCAGATCGGCAGCGAGGATCCCGACTTCGCCGGCGGCAGCTATGTGCACGTGCAGCGCTACACCCACGACATGGCCTCGTGGAACGCGTTGAGCGTCACCGAGCAGGAACTCATCATCGGGCGCACCAAACTCGAGGACATCGAGCTCGACGACTCGGTCAAACCCGCCAACTCGCATGTCGCCCTCAACAGCATCGAGGACGAGGACGGCAACGAGCTGCAGATCGTGCGGGCCAACATGCCGTTCGGCAGCCTGGGTGACGGCGAGTCGGGCACGTACTACATCGCCTACTCGGGCGATCCCGCGGTCACCGAGCGGATGCTGGAGAACATGTTCATCGGCGACCCGCCCGGAAACACCGACCGGATCCTGGATTTCTCGACGGCCGAGACGGGCACCATGTTCTTCGTCCCCACCATCGACTTCCTCGACGACCCGCCTCCGCTCCCGGCGGCGGACACCGCTCCCGCCCCCGAGGAGCCCGAGAAGCCTTCCCCAGCAACTGTTTACCCAGGTTCTCTGGTGATCGGCAGCCTGAAAGGACAACCGCAATGAACAACCTGTATCGGGATCTGGCGCCGGTCACCGAAGCGGCCTGGGCCGAGATCGAGCAGGAAGCCGCCCGGACCTTCAAGCGCCACATCGCCGGACGCCGAGTCGTCGACGTGAGCGAGCCGGGAGGTCCGGTGACCGCCGCGGTGAGCACCGGCCACCTGATCGACGTGGCCGCTCCCGGAGACGGCGTCATCGCCCACCTGCGCGCCGCGCAGCCGCTGGTCCGGTTGCGGGTCCCGTTCACCGTGCGCCGCAGCGATATCGACGACGTCGAGCGCGGATCGCAGGACTCGGACTGGGACCCGGTCAAGGACGCCGCCAAGCAGCTGGCCTTCATCGAGGACCGGGCCATCTTCGAGGGATACGAGGCCGCCCACATCGGCGGGATCCGCAAGTGCAGCTCCAACCCGGCGCTGGCGCTGCCCGACGATCCGCGCGAGATCCCCGACGTCATCGCCCAGGCGTTGAGCGAGCTGCGCCTGGCCGGCGTCGACGGCCCCTACTCGGTGCTGCTGTCGGCCGACGTGTACACCAAGGTCGCCGAGACCACCGCGCACGGGTATCCGATCCTCGAACACCTCAACCGGCTCGTCGACGGTGACATCATCTGGGCCCCGGCGATCGATGGCGCATTCGTGATGTCCACCCGCGGTGGCGATTTCGACCTACAGCTGGGCACCGACGTCTCGATCGGATACCTGTCCCACGATGCCGACACCGTCGCGTTGTACCTGCAGGAGACGATGACATTCCTGTGCTACACCGCCGAGGCCTCGGTCGCGCTGACACCCTGACCCGGGTGGGCTCCAGGCCGAGCCCTCGACCCGCCGCCTGAGGTTGGCCGTCAACGCTCCACGAATTGACGCCCAACCTGGCCCGGAAACGAAATCGAAGTGCCGCGGCGGTGAACTTGCCGGGGCGCACATATGCGCCTGGCTCCCATTGCTCGCGTCACCGTCACCTGGACGGATCCGGCACCCGAGAAAATTGACACAGGTTACAGAAATATTTCCGAAGCTGAGACGAAGCGGCTGATTCGGAGCTAGATTCCCAGGTGATCGACCCGTTCGAAGGCTCCCCGGGGACGCGGGCCGCAGCGCAACACGCTGCACCAGGGCGCGGCTTCTGCCCATCAGGCCACGGTACTCGGCGAGCATTTTTGGTAGCTGAATCCGCACGACAAGGGGCACCAAGGTGATCCGGACCCGCCAAGATGACCGCGATGGTTTACTCCGTCGATGTCTGAATCACGCACCTGACCTCTCGCACCGAATCGGCGCTCCGACGGGCTAGCAGCCGACGATGGTGGAGGAAAAGCACGAGCACCCAGCGCTGTTCCTGCCGGCGCTGAGCGAGACCGAGAACGAAGCCGTACAAGGCTTCGTCGATGCCTCGACCCGGCTCTACTCGGCCATGGAAAACAGCCTGGTTCAACAACACAACCTCACGTTGATGGACGTCCTGCTACTGCAGCATCTCGTCACCTCGGGGAACTCGGCCTCCATGGGTGACCTCGCCGAATCCCTGGCCCTCATCCCCAGCCGGGTGAGCCAGCAGGTCGGCAGGCTGGAGAGACGGGCTCTGGTTCAGCGGGTCGGCGGGGCCGACGATCGGCGCAGGGTGATGGCGACGATCACCCGGAAAGGCCACGCCCAGACGCGGGCAGCCATGATCACCTACGCCCAAATGATCCGTACGGCGTTCCTTGATCCGTTGCGGCGGCGCCAATTGTTGACGCTGTCCGACAGCTGCCGCCGGATAGCGGAACGACTGAATGGTCACCGATAAGTAGAAACCAGCCCCCGGATCTGAATTTGCCAGCGACTGACTCCGGTCGCCGCCGGCGAAGCACCGCTGCAATCCTTGGATTTGTCCGCCGGACCTTATCCGGTACCGAATAACACGCGCAAGCAGCGGTGGCGCCACTCGGATTATCTGGTGGTAGACCCATTGACACCACGGACACCCCGGGACAACTCGGCCCAGATTCTCGGCAAGACTGCAATTGTCACAACACTGGTTGTCAGCCAGCTGATCAGACAGGCTGCTCCGCGTATCAGCTACCAACTGGAGCTCAGGGGCCGGGCGTGAAGCGACCGCATCGCATCAATATCGGCGACTGCAGACACAGCATCGGCGGGCAGCTTCGACATCGATCGGACCGTATTCCGGTCCCGAAGAATAAGCCTCTGAATGTCGATAGTGGCTTATTTCTGCGATGAAACAGTCAACAACTGTCTATCGTTTGCTATTGCGCAGTGTGACATCTTTCGACTTGGGATGATGCTCCGGCACTCGGTTGCGGCTCGGCCGTCCACGTCAGAGAAATTGCATCCGCACTTCGATGCGCGGAAAAAGAATTCATTCCTGGGGTAGCTTCTGCGCCGTCCATGATCACGAACTTGACAGGAACAATCATGCACGCAGGTATAAAGCCGGCGCTCACAACCGGGATAGCCATCGTCGGGGCCGGCGCCATAGCGGTTGCACCAGCATTCGCACCGACACCGCCCGAGGTCTACGTGCCGGCACCTTCCGCGGTGTCCGGCAACGTCGAACTCGCAGCGTTCCAGGACCCGTTCACGACCTGGCTCGACGTCTTCACCACGTCGTTCGTCAACGCCGGCACGATCGCCGACGAGTGGCTTGCCGACCCCTTTCCCGCTCTTCGGCAGTTTCTGCAGAATCAGATCGGCTACGGCGAGATCACCGTCGAAGCGGTCCAGGGCGCAGCGGACGCTCTGGTCACGCAACTGACGACGGCCCTTCCCGAGCAGTTGCGAACAGCTCTCATGCAGCTGGCCGACGGTGAGCCCGCCGAAGCGGCGACCACGTTCAGCAACGCGATCGTCGGCACCGTACTCGTCGTCGGGATCAATCTGTTCCCCACGCTTGCGATCCCGACCGACATCACCGGGAATCTCGACAACGTGGTGTCGGCGGTGACAAACCCGTTCGGGTTACCGTTCCAACTGCTGAACGCAACGCTCGGTCCGCCCACCGGCGTGATCGCCGCGCTGGGAGACAGTGCTCAACAGTTCGTCGATGCGCTGAACGCCGACGATCTGCCGACGGCGTTGAGTGCTGTAATCAATGCTCCGGCCGACGCGGTGGGAGCGTTCCTCAACGGCTACACAGCGAGCACGGGCGGCGTGTATACGGGTCTACTCACTCCTGGCGGTGGCCTCGTCGAGATCCTGACCGTGACACTCCCCCAGACGATCGCCGACGCGCTGGGTGCAGGTGCCAGCAGTGCCGCGCCGGCCGCTGCGGTGGAAACGGCGGAAGAACCTGACGCACAGGCTTCGGCCTCCGAATCGCAGGATCCCGGATCTGTACCCACTGGTGTCCTCGCCACCGGGAACCCGCAGCCGCAGACCGTCGTCGTGAGCAACAAGCTCGCCGAAGACGACGAAGAGGTCGCCGATGAGGACGACACCGCTGCCGAGGACGGGAACGCCGAGGAAACCGATTCCGTCGATTCAGTGGAGACATCCGAGGATGCGTCTGAAGACGGCGACTCGACCAGCGGGGACGAGATCGTCGAGACCGAGGACGAGGCGGTCGATGCCGAAGACGACGACGTTGTGGAATTGGACGACGAGAGTCAATCAGACACCGGCACCGGCACCGGAACCGGTACCGACGCCGACAACGACACCGACACCGACACCGACACCGACACAAGCGATGCCGCCGGCAACGACGATGGCGGTGACGGTTCCGGCGCTAGCGGTCAACCCTCCAACGGCGCAAAGGACAAAGCGAACGGCTCCGATGCGGACAGCGGAGACGGCGACAGCGACGGCGGCGACGAGTAACGCCACATTCGGGCAAGGCGATGGACCTCACACCGGAATGCGTTGGGGTCCATCGCCGCTGAACGCTCAGGACACCAGCACCGCGTCCAGCGCGGAGTAGAACAAACCCAGGCCGTCGTCGGACGGGCCGGTCAGGGCCTCGGTGGCGTGTTCGGGATGCGGCATCAGCCCGACGACTCGGCCGTTGGCCGACGAGATGCCGGCGATGTCACGCATCGAGCCGTTGAGGTTCTCCCGGTAGCGGAACACCACGCGTCCCTCGCCCTCGAGTTCGTCGAGCACGTTCTCGCCGGCCACGTAGCGGCCCTCGCCGGACTTCAGCGGCACCAACAGGTCGGCGCCCTTGTCGTAGCGCGTCGTCCACGCGGTCGAGTTCGACGCGACCTCGAGCCAGACGTCGCGGCAGACGAAATGCAGCCCGGCGTTGCGGGTCAGCGCACCGGGCAACAGTCCGGCCTCGCAGAGCACCTGAAAACCGTTGCAGATTCCCAGTACCGGCATGCCGCGCCCGGCGGCTGCGACGACCTCGCCCATCACCGGGGCGAACCGGGCGATCGCCCCGCAGCGCAGGTAGTCGCCGTAGGAGAAGCCGCCCGGCACCACCACGGCGTCGACACCCTTGAGGTCGGCGTCGGCGTGCCAGAGGCTGACCGGCTCGGCGCCGGCCAGTCGCACCGCCCGGGCGGCGTCGACGTCGTCGAGGGTGCCCGGGAACGTGATGACGCCGACGCGGGTCACGCGCCGGCCTCCCGGATGACCGTCCAGTCCTCGATCACGGTGTTGGCCAGCAGCGACTCGGCGATCTCGGCGAGCTTCTCGTCGTCGACCTCGCCGTCGACCTCGAGCTCGAACCGCTTCCCCTGCCGGACGTCTGCGATCCCGTCGAATCCCAGCCGGCCCAGCGCGCCGACGATCGCCTGCCCCTGCGGGTCGAGGATCTCGGACTTCGGCATGACGTTCACCACCACTTTTGCCACGGCGATTACTCTACCTGCGGCGACATCGGATCACCGGAGCGCGCGCACACCACCCCCCCGAAGCGGGTATGCATGGGGACATGCAGCTCACACATTTCGGCCATTCCTGCCTGCTCGCAAGCTTTGCGGACGGCTCGGGCTCGCAGACGACGGTCCTGTTCGACCCCGGCAACTTCTCCCACGGTTTCGAGGGCGTCACCGGCCTGTCGGCGATCCTGATCACCCACCAGCACCCCGATCACGCCGACACGGCGCGGTTACCCGCGCTGATCGAGGCCAACCCTCAGGCGGCCCTCTACGCCGACCCGCAGACCGCCGCCCAGCTGGGTGCGCCGTGGCAGCCGGTCAACGTCGGCGACCAGCTGTCCATCGGCCACCTGTCGGTGCGTGGCGTCGGCGGCACCCACGCCGTCATCCACCCCGAGATCCCGGTCATCGACAACATCTCCTACCTCGTCGGGGACGGGGAGCACGATGCGAAGCTGATGCACCCCGGCGACGCGTTGTTCGTGCCCGACGAGCCGGTGGATGTGCTCGCCACGCCGGCCGCCGCGCCGTGGATGAAGATCTCCGAGGCGGTGGACTATCTGCGGGCCGTGGCACCGACCCATGCGGTGCCCATCCACCAGGCGATCGTCGACCCGGTCGCGCGGCCGATCTTCTACGGTCGGCTCACCGAGATGACCGACACCGACTTCCAGGTCCTCAAACCCGAGGACGGCACCGAGTTCTGAGCGAATCGGGCGCGCTAAGCGACACCGGGAGTCGCATTGCGCGCCGGATTCGCTCAGCCGACCGCTCGCGCCGCCGCCCGGCCCGCGGCCCGGCCGGAGAACACGCAGCCCCCGAGGAAGGTGCCCTCCAGCGACCGGTAGCCGTGCACGCCGCCGCCGCCGAAGCCGGCGGCCTCACCGGCGGCGTACAGCCCGGGCAGCACCTCGCCGTCGCTGCGCAGCACCCGTGAGTCCAGATCGGTCTCCAAGCCGCCCAACGATTTGCGGGTCAGGATGTGCAGCTTGACCGCGATCAGCGGTCCGGCCTTCGGGTCGGTCAGCCGGTGTGGCGCGACCACCCGGCTGACCCGGTCGGCCAGATAGCCGCGGGCGGCCCGGATCGCGGTGATCTGGCTGTCCTTGGTGAACCGGTTGGCCACCTCGCGGTCGCGCGCGGTGACCTCGGCCTCGACCACGGCGAGGTCCAGCGGCTCGACATCGGGGACGGTGTTCATGGCCGCGACCAGCTCGCGCAGCGAGTCCGCGGTCACGAAGTCGACGCCCTTGTCGACGAACGCGTGCACCGGCGCCGGACCGGACACCGCGCGCTGCAGCACCGCGCGCACACTGCGACCGGTCAGATCGGGGTTCTGCTCCTGGCCGGACAGACCGAACTCCTTGTCGGCGATGCGCTGGTTGAGGACGAACCAGGTGTAGTCGTGTCCGGTCTGTGCGATGTACTCCAGCGTCCCGAGCGTGTCGAAGCCGGGATACAGCGGCGCCGGCAGGCGTCTACCGGCCGCGTCCAGCCACAGCGACGACGGCCCCGGCAGGATCCGGATGCCATGGGCCGGCCAGATGGGGTCGTAGTTGGTGATGCCCTCGGTGTAGTGCCACATCCGGTCGCTGTTGATGACATGGCCGCCGGCGGCCTCGGAGATGCCCAGCATCCGTCCGTCCACATGGGCCGGCACTCCGCTGAGCAGTTGTTCGGGCACCCGGCCCAGCCGGGCCGGCCAGTTCTTCCGGACCAGCTCGTGGTTGCCGCCGATGCCTCCGCTGGCGACCACGACGGCCTGGGCCCGCAGCTCGAAATCGCCGACGGCCTGCCGCGAGGAGGCGACCCCGCGCGCGGCGGTGCTCGGTTCGAGTACCGCGCCCCGCACCCCGACCACCGAGCCGTCGTCGACGATGAGCTCGTCGACCCGATGCCGGTGGGCGAACCGGACCCGGTCGCCGGTGAGCCGGCGGGCGAAGACGTCGACGAGCGCGGGCCCGGTTCCCCAGGTGATGTGGAATCGCGGCACCGAGTTCCCGTGCCCGCGGGCGTCGTAGCCGCCCCGCTCGGCCCAGCCCACCAGCGCGAAGGTCTGCAGACCGCGCTCGCGCAGCCAGGCCCGCTTCTCCCCGGCCGCGAAGTCGACGTAGGCGTGCGCCCATTGCCGGGGCCAGTGGTCCTCCGGCCGGTCGAAACCGGCCGTGCCCAGCCAGTCCTGCAGGGCCAGTTCGTGGCTGTCGCGGATGCCGAGCCGGCGTTGTTCGGGGCTGTCGACGAAGAACAGCCCGCCGAACGACCAGTACGCCTGGCCGCCGACGTTGGCCGCGTTCTCCTGGTCGACGATCAGGACCCGACGGCCCCGTTCGGCCAGCTCACATGCCGCGACCAGGCCGGCTAGGCCGGCACCCACCACGATGACATCAGCATCATCCGCCATGGCGCCAATCTAGCCAGTGCGGCCGGCTATGCGGCGTCGGTCAGCGCAGGTTGCGGATACCAGGCGTAGACGGTGGGCGCACACGAGTGCAGCAACGCCAGGTCGACGGCGTCGAGCATGGCCTGGCGGGGACCGGGACGGCGCAGGTGGCGGGCGGCGACGGCGACGCGCACGATGCCGTCGCGGCGGGCGGTGCGCTCGGCGGACAGCACCAGTGTGCGGCACCACCACGGTTCGGCCAGGAAACCCTCGCCGATACCGAGCACCCGGGCGCGGACGGTGCCCTCGCGGACCAGGTCGGTGATGCCACCGAGCCCGGCAAGTAGGCGGAAGCCGTTGCGCGGCAGCACTTTCAGAGCGCCTTGGGACACGTTCCAGCCGGGGGCGGCGAACAGCCGGGTGCGCAGGCCCAGATGCTCGAGGATCCGGTCGGCGGCCATCAGCCGCAGGTTGGCTTCATGGGCGGGCAGCGTCGCGAACTCGCCGCGGCGCGCCTTGGTGGCGGCCTCGTCGTATCCGTGCAGCACGAGGGCGTCGCCCTCGGCGCGCCGGGCGGCCAGCCAGTCGACGGTGTCGGCGTCCCGGTCGAGCCGGTATCCGCCCTTGATGCGCGGTGCCACCAGGAACGACGCCGGAACACCGCGGTCGTGCAGGTCGGCACGGAAGGCGGCGACGTCGGCGATCGTGCGGTCGCTGACACCCGAGATCGAGACGATCAGTTGTCCTGCCACGTCCGCAGTGTCGCAACTCCAGGTGTCGCGACGGTGGACAACACGACGACGGCACGTGTCATCTTGTCGCGCGCCGAGATCAGCGCGGTACGACCTCTTCGATCGCCGAGATCACCTCGGGCGCGTCGGGGACGGTGCGGGGGCGGAACCGCCTGACCACGGCGCCGTCCGGGGAGACCAGGAACTTCTCGAAATTCCACTGCACGTCGCCGGCTTCCCCCGAGTCGTCGGCCGCCTTGGTGAGCTCAGCGTAGAGCGGGTGCCGGCCCGGGCCGTTGACCTCGGCCTTGGCCAGCAGCGGGAACGTCACGCCGTAGGTGGTCGAGCAGAACGTCAGGATCTCGTCGGGGCTGCCGGGCTCCTGCTCCATGAACTGGTTGCACGGCACCCCGATCACGGTCAGGCCGCGCGCCGCGTAGTCCTTGGCCAGCTGTTCGAGCGCCTCGTACTGGGGGGTGAGCCCACATTTGGAGGCCACGTTGACCACCAGTGCGGCGCCGTCGGTCAGCTCCTCGAGCGTGGTGGGCCGGCCGGCCAGGGTGGTCAGGGGTATGTCGTTCAACGCTGAGTCCGTCATGCGCCCCGACGGTACCCAAGACTCACTTGGTGAACAGCATGCGGGCCACCCGCTGCGCGGTGGCCACCGCGTCGGTGTCGGTGTCGATCGCCTCGTTGAGCCACAGCATCGCGAACCCGTGCACCAACGACCAGGCCGCCAGACCGGCGGCCTGCGGGTCGTCCGCGGCTCTGGGGTCGTCGAGGGTGGACACCCCGGCGGCCAGCTCGGCCCCCGCGGCGGCCTGGGCGGCGACCAGTTCGGCGTTGTCGGGGTCGACCAGCGAGCGGTCGAACATCACCTCGTAGTGTCCGGGGTGCTCGACCGCGAAGCGCACATAAGCCGATGCGGCGTCGAGGAACTCCGGTCGCGCACCGGCCAGCGCGGCCGCCAGCATCCGCCAGCCCTGCGCTGCCAGCGCGGTGAACAGCCCGCGCCGGTCGGTGAAGTGATGCGCCGGCGCCGCATGTGACACGCCTGCGGCACGGGCCAGTTCGCGCAGCGAGACGCCGTCGGCGCCACGTTCGGCCACCAGGGTGGCGGCGCGCGCGAGGATCACCGCTCTCAGGTCGCCGTGGTGGTAGTTGCCCCGGGTCATCTCACCTGTCCGACGTCAGTGGTCGATACTGGCGACGTCCAGCAGCCAGGCGTACTGGAAGGCGGCTTCCTTCCAGCGCTCGTAGCGGCCGCTGATGCCGCCGTGGCCGGCGTTCATCTCGGTCTTGAGCAGCACCTTGGCCGCGTCGGACCCCGGGTCGGCCTGCGCGTACCGCAGTGCGGCAACCCATTTCGCGGGTTCGGTGTAGTAGACGCGGGTGTCGTTGAGCGAGGTCATCGCCAGGATCGCCGGATAGTCGCGGGGCTCGACGTTCTCGTAGGGCGAGTAGGACTTCATGTAGTGGTAGACGTCGGGGTCGGAGAGCGGATTGCCCCACTCGTCCCATTCGGTGACGGTCAGCGGCAACGACGGGTCCAGGATCGTGGTCAGCGGATCGACGAAGGGCACCGTGGCGAGGATCCCGGCGAACAGGTCGGGCGCCATGTTGGCCACCGCGCCCATCAGCAGCCCGCCCGCGCTGCCCCCGTAGGCCACCATGTTCTGCGGCCGGGTGACGTCGGTACCGACCAGATGGCCTGCCACGGAGATGAAGTCGCTGAAGGTGTTGCGCTTCTCGAGCATCTTGCCGTGTTCGTACCAGGGCCGTCCCAGTTCGCCACCGCCGCGGACGTGGGCGACGGCGAACACCATGCCGCGGTCGAGCAGCGACAGCCGGGCGATGGAGAACCGGGGGTCCTCACAGGCTTCGTAGGCGCCGTAGCCGTAGAGCAGCACCGGCGCCGGATACTGCAGCCCCACCCGGTGCACGATCGAGATCGGCACCCGCGCACCGTCGGGGGCCACCGCCCAGTCCCGGCGCTCGACGTAGTCCTGCGGCCGGTAGTCACCGAGCACCGGCTGTTCGCGCAGCAGGGTGCGCTCACCGGTTCCCAGATCCAGGTCGAAGATGCGGACCGGGGTGACGAACGAGGTGGCCCCGATGCGCAGCTTGGGCGCGCTCCAGTTCGGGTTGGCCGACAGCCCCACCGACATCAACTCCGAGTCGAAGGTGATGTCGGCGCGATCGCCGTAGCCTGCCTCGCTCAGGGTCCACAGCTGGATGCGCGGCAGCGCGTCGGCGCGATAGCTGACCACCAGATGACCGTCGAAGGCGTCCACGGCGTCCAGGCGCACGTCGCCCCGGTGCGGTATCAGCGTCCGCACGTCGGTGGGGTCGCTGACCGGCGCGTCGACCATGGTGAAGTTCTCGGCACCGTCGTTGTGCAGGATGAGGAACCTGTCCTCGCCGGCGACGACGGCGTGGTCGATGGAGTATTCGACGCCGTCGCGTCGCGGCCACACCGTCTGGAACGCCGCGGCGGGGTCGGCGGCGTCGGCGTAGCGGAGTTCGGAGGTGACCGCGCTGCCCGCCGCGATGACGACGTAGGCGTTGCTCCGGGTTCGGCCGACGGCCACCCAGAACCGTTCGTCGGGTTCGTGGTAGACCCGTTCGTCGGGCTGGTCGGAGCCGAGTCGGTGCCGCCACACGGTGTCCGGGCGCCATGCGTCGTCGACGGTGACGTAGTAGACGGTGTTGTTGTCGGCGGCCCACGTCGCTCCCGCGCCGACGCCGACGATCTCGTCGGAGTAGCGCTCGCCGGTGCGTAAGTCCTTGAACCGCAGCGTGTACCGCTCGTCGCCCTTGACGTCGACCGAGTAGGCGAGGATGTTGCCGTCTACGCTGACGCTGGCCGCCCCGAGCGAGAAGAACTCGTGGTCCTCGGCTTCGACGTTCTCGTCGAGCAGCACCTGTTCGCCGGGTATCTCGGTGTTCTCGTCGAGCTGGGGCGGGATCCAGTCGTCGGGGTCGGAGGCCGGGCAACGACACTGCACCCCGTACTGCTTGCCCTGGAAGCTGCGCCCGTAGTACCACCAGTCGCCGCGCCGGGTGGGCACCGACAGGTCGGTTTCCTTGGTGCGGGCCTTGATCTCGTCGAAGATCTTCTGCCGAAGCGGTGCCAGGTCGGCGGTGACGTGCTCGGTGTAGGCGTTCTCGGCGTCCAGGTAGTCGATGACCTCCTGGTCCGACTTGTCCCGAAGCCACTCGTAGGGGTCGACGAAGACATCACCGTGGTGTTCGCGATGGGTGTCGACCCGTTTGGCGACGGGTGGCTTCACGCGTTTCCTCCGATCCAGTCTTCGAAGCGAAGACCTGAAATACGTTCGTAGGCTTCGATATAGCGATCCCTGGTGGCAGTGACGATCTCGGCCGGCAGCGGCGGCGGTGGCCGGTCGCCGTTGCGGTCCCAGCCCGACTGCGGACCGGTGAGCCAGTTTCGCACGAACTGCTTGTCGAAGCTCTGCTGCACCTGGCCCTCGGTGTAGCCGTCGGCCCGCCAGTACCGTGACGAGTCGGGGGTGAACACCTCGTCGGCGAGCTTGAGTTCGCCGTGCGCGTCGACCCCGAACTCGAACTTGGTGTCGGCCACGATGATGCCCTTGGTCAGGGCGTGGTCGGCGCCCTGGGCGTAGATGGCCAGGGTGCGGTCGCGGACCTGGTCGGCGCGCTCGGCGCCGATCGCGGCCACCACGTCGTCGAAGGTGATGTTCTCGTCGTGCTGACCGAACTCGGCCTTGCTGGCCGGGGTGAACAACGGCTCGTCGAACTTGCTGGCCTCGGTCAGGCCGGGGGGCAGCTCGATCCCGCACAGGGTGCCGGTCCGGCGGTAGTCGATCAGCCCGGAACCGGTCAGATAGCCGCGCGCCACCGCCTCGACCGGGAGCATGTCCAGTTGTTCGACGACCAGGGCGCGGCCGAGCACGTCCTCGGGGATGCGCGGGTCGTCGGGCGGGCCGGCGAGGTGGTTGGGGGCATCGATGCGCTCCGAGACCAGGTCGAAGAAGAACACGCTCATGGCGGTCAGGATGCGGCCCTTGTCGGGGATCTGGGAGTCCAGGATGTAGTCGTAGGCCGAGATCCGGTCGCTGGCGACGAACAGCAGGTGCCCGTCGTCGATGCGGTAGAGCTCTCGGACCTTGCCACTGGCCAGATGCTGGTAGTCGGTCAGAGCAGGACGCATCGGGCCAGCCTAACGGTCGGCCAGAACGCGTCCGTGTGTTGTGATCGATCCCATGAGTTCGCGATGGGTCCCCTACGCCACCACACCTACCCGGCTGATGTGGCAGTTGATCAGCGACGTCGTGGTGGTGATCTGGACGGCGATCTGGGTTTTCGTCGGCATGGCGGTGCACTCGGCGGTGTCGCTGATCTCCGACTTCGGCTATCAGGTCGAAGACGGCGCCACCGGCATCGCCGGTGGCCTCGATTCCGCGGGTGAGAGCGCCTTCGGGATCCCGCTGATCGGCACCGGCCTGGCCGGGCCGCTGATCGGGGCCGCCGACGCCGCCGAGGGCATCGCCGGGGCGGGGCAGAATCTCGGGTCGACGGCCGGCTGGCTGGCGTGGTTGCTCGCGCTGGCGGTGGCCGCACCGCCGATCATGGCGCTGGTGATGCCGTGGCTGTTCCTGCGGCTGCGCTTCGCGCGGCGCAAGTGGACGGCGGTGACGTTGGCCTCGACGGTCGCCGGCGAGCAGTTGCTCGCGCTCCGGGCGCTGGCCAACCGGCCGTTGGTCAAGCTCGCCGCGGTCCACAGCGACCCGGTCGGAGCCTGGCGCTATCAGGACCCGGTGGCGATCCGCGGGTTGGCCGCCCTGGAGTTGCGCTCGGCGGGGATCCGCGTCAAGACGGTCCACCAGCCGGATTGAGTCAGGCCGCCAGCTCGACGACGAGGTGGCGGATGCCGGTGTGGCGGTTGCTGCGGGCCCATTCGACCGGCTTGGCCAGCTGCACCGACGAGTAGCGGGACAGGATCTCCTCGAACAGCACCCGCAGCTCGAGGCGGGCCAGGTTCGCGCCCAGGCAGTAGTGCACACCGTGGCCGAAACCCATGTGCGGGTTGGGTTTACGCCGGACATCGAAGCTGTCGGGCGCGGCGAACACGGCGGCGTCGCGGTTGGCCGACCCCTCCCACACGAGCACCTTCTGTCCGGGCTCGAGGTGCCGGCCGCCCAGGGTGGCCGCCCGGGTGACGGTCCGTCGTTTGGACGGCGACGGAGCCGTCCAGCGCACCATCTCCTCGACGGCCGCGGGTAACAACCCAGGGTCTTCGCGCAGCGTGCGGTAGGCGTCGGGATGCTCGGCCAGCGCCAGCAGCCCGCCGGCGATGGCGTTGCGCGTCGTCTCGGCTCCCGCGCTGAAGAGCAGGTTGAAGAACAGGTAGTTCTCCAGATCCGACAGTGCGGGGTCGTCGGAGTTGACCACCACCGAGAGCATGTCGTCGCTGGGCTGCGCCCGTTTCGCGGCGATGAGTTCCTGCCCGTAGGCGTAGATCCGCGACCCGGCCTCTTCGACGGACAGGCGGGTGATCGAGGCCTTGCGCGAGCCGCCGAAGTCGAAGCTCGGCTCGATCGCCTCGAACAGCCAGTGCCGTTCGGATTCGGGGACGCCGAGCAGGATGCAGATCATCTGCATCGGCACCTCGGCCGCCACGTCGACCAGGAAGTCAAAGGGCTCGGCGCGGGGTACTTCATCGAGCAGTCGCTGCGCACGGCTGCGCAGGTCGTCTTCGACCCGGCGGATCATCCGTGGGGTCAGACCGGAGCTGACCAGCCGGCGCACCGCGGCATGCCTGGGGTCGTCCATCATGTTGAGCAACTGCCCGGCGATGGGCAGATCCTGCAGCAGGGTGCCGCCGAACGGCCGCTCGCCGCCGGTCACCGACGAATAGGTCTGTGGATCACGAAGGACGGCAAGGGTTTCGGCGTGGGTCGCGACCGACCAGAAGCCCTCCCCGTCCGGGGTGTTCTCGGTGGGGGCATGCCAGTACACCGGGGCCTGGGCGCGGTGCAGGGCGAACAGCGCGTGCGGGAAGCCCTCGGCGAAGTTGTCCAGGTCGGTGAAATCGACCCGGGCCAGCTCCTCCGTCAAAGGATGGCCCCGGAGGTGTACTTGGCGGCTTCGGGATGGCGGCCGACCAGGTCGTCCACCGCTGCGACGACCCTGTCGACCTGGTCGCCCGCCGCGCCGGTGAACACCTGCTTGTCTGCCAGCGCACCGTCGAGTGCGGCCCGGTCCAGCGGCAGTCGTGGATCGGCGGCCAACCGGTCCAGCAGGTCGGGTTCGGCACCGCGTTCGCGCATCGCCAGCGCCACCGCGACCGCGTGCTCCTTGATGACCTCATGGGCGGTCTCCCGGCCCACCCCGGCCCGCACCGCGGCGATGAGCATCCGGGTGGTGGCCAGAAACGGCAGGTAGCGGTCGAGTTCGCGCTGGATCACCGCGGGGTAGGCGCCGAACTCGTCGAGCACCGTCAGGAACGTCTCGGTCTGTCCGTCGAGCGCGAAGAACGCATCCGGCAGCGCCACCCGACGCACCACCGAGCAGAACACGTCGCCTTCGTTCCACTGCGCACCGGCGAGCTCGGCGGCCATCGACGCGTAGCCGCGCAGTACGACCTGCAGGCCGTTGACCCGTTCGCAGCTGCGGGTGTTCATCTTGTGCGGCATCGCCGAGGATCCGACCTGCCCGGGGGCGAATCCCTCGGTGACCAGTTCGTGGCCGGCCATCAGGCGGATGGTGTGCGCCAGCGACGACGGTCCGGCGCCCAGTTGGACCAGCGCCGAGACGACGTCGTGGTCCAGCGAGCGCGGGTAGACCTGGCCGACGCTGGTCAGGATGTCGGTGAAACCGAGGAACTGGGCGACCCGGCTCTCCAGCCCGGCGAGGCGTTCGGTGTCGCCGTCGAACAGGTCGAGCATGTCCTGGGCGGTGCCCATCGGGCCCTTGATTCCGCGCAGCGGGTAGCGGTCGATCAGTTCACCCACCCGGTGCAGCGCGACCAGCATCTCCTGGGCCGCGGAGGCGAACCGCTTGCCGAGCGTGGTCGCCTGCGCGGCGACGTTGTGGGAGCGGCCGGCCATCACCAGGTCGCGGTAGAGCACGGCGCGTTCGGCCAGCCGCGCCACCACGGCCACGCCGTGGGCGAACACCAGCTCCAGCGAGCGGCGGACCTGCATCTGCTCGACGTTCTCGGTCAGGTCGCGGCTGGTCATCCCCTTGTGCACGTGCTCGTGACCGGCCAGAGCGTTGAACTCCTCGATGCGCGCTTTGACGTCGTGGCGCAGCACCCGTTCGCGGGCGGCGATCGAATCCAGATCGACGTTGTCGAGCACCCGCTCGTAGTCGGCGAGCACCGAGTCCGGAACCGGTACGCCCAGCTCGGCCTGCGCCCGCAACACGGCCAGCCACAGCCGGCGCTCGGCGACGATCTTGGCCTGCGGTGACCAGATCGCGACCATCTCCTCGCTGGCGTAGCGATTGGCCAACACGTTGGGGATGCTCACGGACGTCTAGCTTACGAGTGCCACCCGCTGGTCGGCCATCAGGTACGCCAGGCGAGCCGGCCATCAGGCGCGCCGGCCGAGCCGGCCATCAGGCAAAGTAGGCACATGTTCTTCGTCGGGCTGGATCTCGCGTGGGGCCAGCGCAAACCCACCGGCGTGGCCGTCCTCGACGACACCGGCCGGTTGTTGTCGGCGGGCGCGGCGACCGACGACGCCTCGATCCGGGCGGCGCTGGCCCCCTACGCCGAGGGGGACTGCGTGGTCGGCATCGACGCCCCGATCATCGTGGTCAACCCCACCGGCCAGCGTCCGGGTGAGCGCGAACTCAACGCCGACTTCGCCCGATTCGAGGCCGGGGCGCATCCGTCCAACACCGGCAAGCCCGAGTTCGCCGACGGAACGCGGGCCGGACGGCTGGCCGCCGAACTGGGCCTCGACATCGACCCGCACTCGGATGCGCCGCGCCGGGCGATGGAGGTCTACCCGCACGCGGCCACCGTGGCGCTGTTCCGGCTGGGACGCACGCTCAAGTACAAGGCCAAGCCGGGCCGTGGGGTCGCGAAGCTGCGCACCGAACTGCAACGGCTGATGGAGCACATCGAAGCGCTGGCCGGCGCCGAACCACCGCTGCGGGTCAGCGACTGTGACGATTGGATCCAGCTGCGTTCCATGGTCGACAACGCCGAGCGCAAGAGCGAGTTGCGGCGCGTGGAGGATCCGGTGGACGCGGTGCTGTGCGCGTACGTGGCGCTGTACGCGACGCGACGCCCGGATGACATCACCGTCTACGGAGATGCGGACACCGGCTACATCGTCACCCCCACGCTGCCGCCCGGTCTGGGGCCCGCGCCGCCGGAACCGACCCCCGGGGCGGTGCACGACGCGATCGCTACCTTCGCCGAGCGCCGGCCGCAGCTGGTGCAGTCGACCGACCGCTATCTGTCAGCGGTGACCGCCCTGCTCGACGATGCCGGGATCAACTATCTCAGCGTGACCGCCCGCACCAAGTCGGTGGCCTCGTTCGCCGCCAAGGCGGATCGCCACCTCGACGGACGCCGGCTCTACACCGACCCGCTCTCGGAGATCACCGACCAGATCGGGCTGCGGGTGATCACCTATCTGCGCGACGACGTGACCACGGTCGCCAATCTGCTCGGCGAGGAGATGCGGCTCCTCGACGACCGGGACATGGGAGTGGAGACCGCCAGCGAGGGCCGCTGGGGCTATGCGAGCAGGCACCTGCTCGTCGCGGTCGAGGGTGAGACGCAGCCGGCGTCGGTGCAGGTTCGGACGATCCTGCAGCACGCCTGGGCCGAGTTCGAACACGATGTGCGCTACAAGGGTTCGATCCCCGAAGAGGACGCACCGGATCTCGACCGGCGGTTCACCCTGGCCGCGGGCCTGCTCGAACTGGCCGACCGTGAGTTCTCGGCCATTCGCGAGCGGCTGCGCTCGACCGTTCCCTCCGAACGCGCATCGGAGGCCACCTCCGATCCCCGGATTCCCACCCCGGTGTTGGCGACGTATCTGGGCAACCGGTTCCCCGATGCCGGCTGGTCCAGGACCGACCACTACGCGTGGATCGCCGGTCTGCTGCTGGATCTGGACATCGATTCCGTCGACAGGCTGGACGCGCTGCTCAGCGGTGTCGACACCGATCGCGTGAACGCCGTGATGGAGTATCGCTACCCGGCGGGGGCGGTGCGGCGCCTCGACGACGTGTTGTTGGCGGTGTTCGGCTCGCGCTACATCGCGCTGTCCGGCAACGGGCACCGCACGAAGCTGCTGGAGAACAGGTTCACCCGATTCGCGGGCCTCGACTTCGACGGGTAGGCGCGATCACCAGCGCGGCGGTTCGCACCGGTCGGTGGCGGCGTAGATGAGAATTCACTCATATACGTCTCCCGCGACGTTCATCATCGGCGGCGACTCTGGATGTGTCCGCACCGAGCCGAACAGGAGCACGCCATGACTCGAGCCCGCCTCTGGAAGACGATCGTCGTCGGCGCCGCCATGACCGGGCTCGCGGTGGTCAGCGCGGGGCCCGCGACGGCAGGCACCGGCGCGACGGCGGGAAGCGGTGCCGCGTCCACCGCCGTCGTCGCCTCCGAGACGACCGCCGCCTCGACCGGAACCGACTACGGCCGCGGCACGACCCGCTCGGACAATTCTCCTGGATCGGCCGGCGGTCTGTCCTGATCGCGGGGCCGTGCGCCCGGGCAGCGCTAACCGGGATCGGTGCGGAAACCGCGCGGGGTGGCGGTCATCGAGGCGACCGCATCGAGAAGGGCCGCAACCGCCTTGGGGTCTTGGGACCGCTGCCAGCCGAAGGTCGTGGGGCGTTGGGCACGGTCATGCCAGAAGTGCCCGGGACCGGATTCGGGGCAGGCCGCCACCAGCCACACCGGCGTGTCGGCGCCGTCGTCGGTGTCGCGCAGCAGTGGCCTTGTGACACTGCGGAACACCGGCAGCGCGTCGGCCACCCCCGGCGTCTCGACCCACCCGGGGTGGGCGCTGTAGACGTGAACACCGGTGCGCGCCAACCGCTGCGCCCATGCGTCGGCGAGGACCACCTGCATCCGTTTGGTGCGCGCATACACCCGGATGCCGCTGTAGGTGCCGGCGCGGGATTCGAGGTCGTCGACCGACCAGCGTTGCAGCGGAGCGGTATACATCCCGCCTGAGGACAGGAACACCACCGCGGCCCGGTCGGGGACGCGCAGCAATCCGAGTAGCTGCTCGGTCATCAGGTGCGGCCCCAACACGTGGGTGGCGAGTTGGATCTCGTGGCCCTGGGGTGTCTCGGCGCGCACCTTGGGCATACCCCCGGCGTTGTGCACGAGCCCGTGCAGCGCGTCGATGCGGCCCGACAGGTCCGCCGCCCACCCGCGTACGGCCTCGAGATCGGACACGTCGCAGACCTCTTCGATGACCACCGCGCCGGGCACCGCACCGCGGATGATCCCGGCCTGGCGCCGGACCCTGTCGGGGTCGCGCCCGAGCAGATGCACGGTGGCACCCAGCTGTGCGAAGCGGCGCGCGGTCGCGGCGCCGATACCCGCTGTCGCACCGGTCACCACGACGCGCTTGCCCGCCATCGATTCGGGGGCCGGGTCTGCGGGCCACCACAGCCGGCGCACGCCGGACCCCAGCTTCGTGTAGCCCAGCACCACCGACCGGTCCAGGGCGGTGTCGACGACGCTGTCCACCGCCCGGCCCAGGGTCTCGATGATCGTCACGGGTGTGAAGGTAGCCGACGGCGCCGCACCGCAAACTAGTCGAACGGCGCCAGCACGTCGATGACGTCGATCAGCGTCGCCCGGGCGGTCGCCCGCGGGCCGCCGCCGTCCCCCACCAACGCGGTGACCACGGCGCCGTCGACCGCGCACACCAACGCACTGACCAGCTCGGGACGCACCGACCGCCCGGAGCGCTCGATGATCTCGACGACGGAGTCGGTGCGCTGTTTGAGGATGTCGCGCTGGATGTCGCGCAGACCCGGCTGGCGCGCGCAGGCGATGAAGCGTTCGTAGCGCGAGATCAGCTGCTCGCTCACCCGCTCCGGGCTGTCCCCCACCAGGAGGTCGACCAGGATGTCGGCGATGGACTCGGCGCCGCGGCGGCGACGGGACAACAGCTCGACGCGCTCGTGCAGCTGTTGGGTCTCCAGGGTCCCGACGTGTTCGACAGCCTTGGCTATCAAGTCTTCCAGCGAAGAGAAATAGTACGTCGTGGAGGCCAGCGGCAGACCTGCCCGGCGCGCGACTGCCCGGTGGCGCACCGCGTCGAATCCCCCTTCACAAAGAAGATCGGCAGCGGCGCTGACCAGCGCACACCGCCGTCGTTCCCCCTTGGGGGTGACCGCAGCCGTCACCCTTTGCATGCTGCCAGTCACCCGGTTTGAGCATCGGGCTTTCGACCAAACATCAGGCAATCCTCATCAGGCGGCCGGTGGCATGATGTCCTTCCATGTCTGCCATCGACCGCCGCGCTGCGTTGCGTCTCGGGCTGCGCGCGGGTATCGCGGCCCTGGGCGCACACTCGATCGGCACCGCTCTGGGAGCCGTACCGGTCGCAGCGGCACCACCGGCACCTCAGGCACCTCCTGAAGCGGCCCAGACGCTTCAGGAGGGCTCGTTCGCATCGATCGCCCGCGGCGGCGCGCCGACCAACTGGATCATCGCGCGCCCGCCGGGGCAGACCGCACCGTTGCGCCCGGTCATTCTTCTGCACGGCAAGGACTCCAACGCCCACACGGTGATGTCGATGGGTGCCGAACGGTTCCTCGCCGACGCGGTGGCTGCCGGGGTTCCGCCCTTCGCCCTGGCCGCCGTCGACGGCGGGAACGGCTACTGGCACCTGCGCGCCTCGGGCGACGACCCGGGCGCCATGGTGCTCGACGAGTTCATTCCGCTGCTCGCCGAGCAGGGGCTGGACACCTCCCGGGTGGGGTTCCTCGGCTGGTCGATGGGCGGATACGGGGCACTGCTGCTGGGCTCGCGGCTGGGGGCGGGCCGGACCGCGGCCGTCTGCGCGGTCAGTCCGGCGTTGTGGACGTCCTCGGGGGCGGCAGCGCCGGGAGCCTTCGACGGTGCCGAGGACTACGCCGCCAACAGCGTGTGGGGTCTGGCTGCGCTCAACGGAATCCCGCTGCGCATCGACTGCGGCTACGACGACCCGTTCTACTCGGCCACCCAGCAGTTCGTCGCCCAGCTGCCCACCCCGCCGGCGGGTGGATTCGCGCCCGGCGGGCACAACGCCGCCTATTGGTCGTCTCAGCTCACCGGAGAGCTGGTCTGGGCGGCACCGCTGCTGACGGTCTAGACCGAGATCCTGCCCTCGTGCGCGGCGAGCCCGATGTCACTGCGGAAATGGCTGCCGGGAAAGCGGATCGAGCGCAGCCGCGCATATGCGGCATCACGTGCGGCGGCCAGGTCGGAACCGACTCCCACCACCGACAGCACGCGCCCGCCCGAGGAGACGACGGCTCCGTCGTCACGCCGGGCGGTCCCGGCGTGCAGCACGCTGCTGCCGGCGTCCGGTCCGGCCTCGGGCGCCTCGGCTCCGTGGATCACGTCGCCCACCCGCGGGCGGCCCGGGTAGTTCTCGGCCGCCACCACGACGGTCACGGCGGCGCCGTCGCTCCAGCGTAGCGGCGGCTGGTCGGCGAGTTCTCCGGTGGCCGCCGCCCGAAGTAGCTGGCCGAGCGGGGATTCCAGCAGGGCGAGCACCGCCTGGGTCTCGGGATCACCGAACCGGCAGTTGAATTCGACCACGGCGGGGCCGTTCGAGGTGATCGCCAGACCCGCGTAGAGCAGACCGGAGAACGGGCAGCCGCGCTTGACGAGTTCGGCGGCAACGGGTTTGACGACCTCGTCGACGATGCGGGTGCTCATCTCGTCGGGCAGCCACGGCAGCGGGGTGTAGGCACCCATCCCGCCGGTGTTGGGCCCGCTGTCACCGTCGCCGACACGTTTGAAGTCCTGCGCCGGCAGCAGCGGCACGACGACGTCGGCGTCGACGACGCAGAACAGCGACACCTCGGGACCGTCGAGGAAGGACTCCAGCAGGACGGGGTGGCCGGCCTCCAGCAGACTGGCGGCGTGCGCGCGGGCGGCGTCACGGTCGGCGGTGACGACCACCCCCTTGCCGGCGGCCAGGCCGTCGTCCTTGACGACCCAGGCCGGATAGCCCGCGGCGGTACCGAACCGGTCCAGCGCGGCGTCCAGGTGCGCCGGGTTGTCCACGATCTCGCTGGTCGCCGTCCGGACACCGGCGGCTGTCATGACGTCCTTGGCGAACGCCTTCGAACCCTCGATCCGCGCGGCGTCCCTGGTCGGGCCGAAGCAGTCGATCCCGGCGGCGCGCAGCGTGTCGGCCACACCCAGTACCAGCGGCACCTCGGGCCCGATCACAACGAGGTCGGCGCCGATCCGCTGCGCCAGCGCGGTGACCGCCTCACCGGAGGTCATGTCGACGTCGTACTGGTCGGCGACCGCGGAGGTGCCCGCGTTTCCGGGCGCCACCGACAACGCGTCGACCTCGGGGTCTCGGCGCAGCGCGAGCAACAGCGCGTGTTCACGGGCTCCGGATCCGACTACCAGGACGTGCACAGGTGCCCACCCTAATGGCACAACGTTCCCGCGGGTCGACAACTCCCGGCCATACAGCTGAGCGATTACATGTATGGTCGAGGTACAGGTGTCCTACCTCACAGGAGCGAATCGCCATGACCACTGCCCCGAACTGCCCCTTCCTGCCCCCCGGGTACGACTTCACCGACCCCGACGTCCTCGTCGAGGGCATCCCGGTCAGGGAGTTCGCCGAGCTGCGCAAGACAGCCCCGGTGTGGTGGAACGAACAGGCCGGCACCATCTTCGGCGACAGCGGCTACTGGGTGATCACGCGTCACTCCGACATCAAAGACATCTCCCGCAACAGCACCCAGTGGTCGACCAACAGCAAGGGTGCGGTGATGCGCCTCCCCGATGGGGTGACCGCCGAGCAACTCGACCTGACGAAGGCGTTGCTCATCAACCACGACGCCCCCGAGCACACCCGGCTGCGCAAGATCGTGTCGCGGTTGTTCACCCCACGCGCGGTCACTGCGCTGGAAGCCACACTGGCCGCCGCCGCCCGCGACATCGTCGCCGCCGCCGCGGAACGAGACTCGGGCAACTTCGTCGATGACGTTGCCATGCCGCTTCCGCTGCAGGCCATAGCCGACCTGATCGGGGTGCCCGAGGCCGACCGCGAGCAGTTGTTCCACTGGACCAACTGCATCATGAACACCGACGATCCCGACTTCGACTCCGACCCCACCACGGCCAACGCCGAGCTGATGGGCTACGCCTACACGATGGCCGAACAGCGCCGGCGCTGCCCCGCCGACGACATCGTGACGCGGCTGGTGCAGGCCGACATGAATGGTGACGGGGAGGGCCTCCAAGACGTGGAGTTCGCCTTCTTCGTCATCCTGCTGGCCGTCGCCGGCAACGAGACCACCCGCAACGCCATGACGCACGGCATGAACGCTTTCCTCGACCACCCCGAACAGTGGGAACTGTTCAAGCGGGACCGGCCCGACACCGCCATCGACGAGATCATCCGGTGGGCCACCCCGGTGCACTGCTTTCAGCGCACCGCACTCGAGGACGTCCCCATCGGCGACGTGACCGTCCGGCAGGGCCAGCGGGTCGGCCTGTTCTACAGCTCGGCCAACTTCGACGAAGACGTCTTCGACCGCCCATTCGAGTTCGACATCCTGCGCAACCCCAACCCCCACTTGGCCTTCGGGGGCAACGGGGCGCACTTCTGCATCGGCGCCAACCTGGCCCGCATGGAGATCAAACTGATCTTCAACGAGCTCGCCGATCAGGTCCCCGACATCGCCAAGCTGGCCGAACCGAAGCGGCTGCGCTCGGGCTGGATCAACGGGGTCAAGGACCTTCAGGTCTCCTACCGGTAACCAGCGGCCGCAGGGTGGCTAGAGTTCCACCGTGCGCACCCATGGTTGGTCCGGAGCCAAACCGGCCTCCGACGAAGAGGCGATCGCGCGGATTCTCGATGCGGCAGGCAAGGCCATCGAGGTGCACGGCGCCGAGTTCAGCATTTCCGATGTGGCGCGCACCGTCGGTGTCACCCGCCAGACCGTCTACCGCTACTTCCCCAGCACCGAGGCGCTGCTCGTGGCGGGGGCAGTGCACGCCGTCGACGGCTTCCTGGACCGGCTGACCGAGCACATGGCCGGCATCACGAGCCCGCCGGACGCCGTCACCGAAGCGGTGGCCACCGCGCTGGAGTGGCTGCCGAGGGAGAAGTACATCGGTCTGATCATGGTGCCGGGCGGCTCCAAGCACGTCGAGTCCGTCACCTCGGACCTGGCGCTGAAGTTCGCCCGGGACATGGTGGGACGCCTCGACGTCGACTGGGCAGCGGCCGGCTATCGCGACACCGACCTCGACGAACTGGCCGAACACCTGCTGCGCATCATTCAGTCGTTCGTCATCGACCCGGGCCGCCCGCCGCGTCGGGGCGATGTGCTGCGGGCTTACCTGCGCCGGTGGGTCGGCAACGCGCTGCCGAGAACGGCCGCGAGCTAGACGACGGTCAACGGCAACGACTTCCGGTCCTCGAAGGACCACGACGCACCGCCGGAGACCTTGCACACCGCGACCTCGGACATCTCCTCGGCAGCGGTGTCGGTTTCGGTGACGCGCACCGTCCAGTCCGTTTCGGTACCGGCGAGCTCGGCTCTCAGATACGGGTTGAGCGCCGCGACGATCGCCTGCAGCGGCCGATCCGCGGCCGGCGACACCAGCGAGATCCAGGCACCGTCGTCGTGGGCCGGTGACGGCCGTACATGCAGGAATTCCGGGTCGACGTCGGCCCAGACGTAGGCGGCCGGATTCAGCAACGGGTGCAGTTCGAGCACCCGCAGCGCCCCCGTGGCGTCGGCGCTGATTCCGAGCGCGTTCTTGATGCGCTCGGCGGCCACCCCGGCGATTCCGGTCAGCGCCTTGTAGCGGATCGACCGCTCCAGCGCCTCGTCGCCGTCGGCGCGGGTATGCACCGCAAGATTGAACGACAGCATCAGCAGGTGCATCTGCAGGCACACCTCGTCGGCGATGCGCACCAGCGCCGAATGGGAGAACGCCCCGAAGTCGACGTCGGAGAGCAACGGGCCCGAGTAGTCGGCCAGGCCCTCGTCGCTCGGGTCGATCGGATCGAGCTCGGTGGCATGGGCGTTGCTGGCCGCGACGATGTCAAGTTGCGGAATGAACTCCACCTCGGGGTAGGACTCGTCGATGATCACCGTCCACGCGCAGTGCGGGTGGCGGTCGGCCGGTGCCCGCGGCGGACGGTGGATCGGGCGCACCTGACACCTGCGGTTGGTCGCCAACGCGGTCGCGTCGAACGTCGGATCCTCGATGTCGTGGCACATTCCGCGCACGTAGTCCTCGCCCATCGGTTCCACGTCGAGCAGCGCTCCGCAGTGGTCGAGGTGGAATTCGCCGTGCCAGCGATCGTGAACCGTGTAGCGGAAATCCATGAACTGCGGTGGGGCGCCGATGTCGAGCTGCAGACCCTTGAACACCGTGACGACGTCGACACCCTCGTAGCCGAGCGCCTTCTGCATCCGCTTGGTGTAGAGCGGACTGGCGCCGGCCCACTCCTCGATCGCGATCTGCACCATCTGCTCGCGACCGAATGACGAGATGCACCAGGCCATCCCGGAACGGTCGATCAGCTGTCCGATCAGCAGCAGCTCCGGAACCAGCACGGCGAGCTCCTCGCGGGACAGCGCGGCGTATCTACTCATCATCGAGCGAGCTCCCCGAGTGCATGTTCAAGGCGGCGTTGACATTCGCCTTCTTATCTTCCCCCCGGCCCTTCTCGGCCGCCTTCTTTCGCTGTTTGGCGACCTTGGAGACCACGCCGTCGAGTTTGGAGCCGAGTGGGAAGCCCAGGTAGTGGGTCAGGAAGACGGCCATCTCCTTGAGTTCCTCGACGGTGAGCTCCCCGTTGGCCAAGGCCGCGTTGGCCTGGATCTCGGCCAGGTCGGCGTTTCCGACCGCGGTGACCACGGTCAGCGTCATCATGCGTTTCTCCCGCATCGACAGCCCCGGCCTGGTCCAGATGGTGCCGAACAGGTGGTCGACGGTGAGATCGAAGTACGGGTCGCCCTCGATGTTGGGCATCTCCCAGCCGTAGACTTCGTTCATCTTCTCGAGGCCCTTGCGGCGCAACTCATCCATCGCTACTCCTTCGTATCCGCCGGGTGTGGCACACCCAGTCCGGCAGCCAGGTCTCGCAATGCGATCTCGGCCAGCGGCAAGTCGACGCCGGTGGCCTCGCCGAGGCCCAGCGCCAGCCGCAGGTCCTTCTCGGCGAGCCCGCGGGTGTGGACGAACATGTCGTGCAGGAAGTGTTCCGGGGCCAGCGGTTTGGTGTCGTCGCGAGCCATGATGGCTCCCGGCCCGCCGCTCTGTGCGTCGCTGTGGCGCACCACGCGGCCCAGCTTCTGCAGATCGATGCCGGCCGCCTCGGCGAGTTTCTGCGCCTCACAGGCAGCGGCGAACCCGATGAAGGTCAACATGTTGCGCGCGATCTTCATCCGGGTGCCCGCGCCCGGGTCGCCGGCACGCACCACCATCGAGGCCCACTGCTTGAACACCGGCTTGACCTTGTCGTAGGCCTCGTCGTCGGCACCCACCATCACCGCCAGCTCACCCTTCTCCGCGGCAGCCGCACCGCCACTGACCGGTGCGTCGACAATGTGGATTCCGCCGGGCCGCAATTTGTCGGCCAACTCCGCCGCGGTGCCCGGCTCGATCGTCGAGTGGATCGCGATGACGGTCCCCGGCTCAGCGTGCGCGGCCAGCTCGCCGACGACGTCGCGCACCTGCGCGTCGTTGAGCACCGTGACACTGATGACGTCGGCGCCCGCGACGTCGGCCACACTGTCCGCCAGTGTGGCGCCCAGCTCGGCCAGCGGGGTCATCGCTTCGGTGCGGACATCGAAGACGGTCAGCCCGCCCGGCCAGTCGACCAGCCGCTTGGCCATCGGGGCGCCCTGGTTACCGAGGCCGATGTAGCCGAGCGTCGTGCCTTCCGGACTGGTCATGACCGGATGATCTGTCCGCCGTCGACGTTGAAGATCTGACCGGTGATCCACTTGGCCTGGTCCGACAGCAGGAACAGACACATACCGACCAGGTCCTCGGGTTCGCCCATTCGCGCCAGCGGCAGCTTCTTGACGATGTCCTCGACGATCTCCTGCGGTGTCGACGATCGGTTGGCCTCGGTGTCGATCGGCCCCGGCGCGATGGCGTTGACCCGGATGTTCTGCCCGCCCAGCTCAGTGGCCAGCTGCTGGGTCAGCCCGTTGACGCCAACTTTGGCCAGACCGTAGAAGTTCGAGTACAGCCAGGCGGCGGTGGACGACTGGTTGACGATCGCTCCGCCGCCCCGCTTGGCCATCTTGCGGTACACCGCCCGGGTGCACACCAGCGCACCGTCGAGGTTCACGCTCATGAACTTCTTGTAGTAGTCCCAGTCGACGGTGATCAGGAAGTCGAGTTTCATGCCACCGAAGATCGCCGCATTGTTGACCAGGTAGTCGATGCCGCCGAACTCCGAGAGTGTCTGTGCGGCCATCTCTTTGGCTGAATCCGGGTCGGAGACGTCGACCGGCACCGCCAGCGCCGTGCCACCCTCGCCCTTGATGCCTTCGGCGACTTTCTGCGCACCGTCGGTGTTGATGTCGGCGACGACGACCGCGGCGCCCTCGCGTGCCAGCGCCTCGGCGTAGGCCTGCCCGATACCGCCGCCGGCGCCGGTGACGATCGCCACCTTCTCTTGGAACTGGTCACCATACAGACCCATGGACAGGCCCTCCGCTTCTGTTAGTTCGCCGCTGTGGCAATGGCTTTGATCTCGAGGTACTCCTCGAATCCGGCCAGGCCCATCTCCCGGCCGATGCCGGACTGTTTGTATCCACCGAATGGCATGTCTGCCGAGTACCAGACGCCCCCGTTGATGTTGACGGTGCCGACCCGCATCCGGGCGGCGATCCCCGCGGCGCGGTCCGGGTCGGCGGAGAACACCGTTCCGGACAGGCCGTAGGGCGAGTCGTTGGCGATGCGCACCGCGTCGTCGTCGCCGTCATGGGCGATGACGGTCAGCACCGGTCCGAAGATCTCTTCCCGGGCGACCTTGGCGTTGTTGTCCAGGCCCGCGATCACGGTCGGTTCGATGAAGAAGCCCGTGCCGCGGTCACCGGGACGGCCGCCGCCGCAGGCGAACTTGCCGCCTTCGGAGATCGCCGAGTCGAGATAGCCCTGCACCCGGTCGCGCTGACGCGCCGAGATGAGCGGCCCGCACACCGTGCCCGGCTCGGTCGGATCACCGGGTTTGAGACCGGACATCGTCGCCGCAGCGGCTTCGACGGCTTCTTCGTAGCGGGCGCGCGGAACCACCAGGCGGGTGGTGATCGCGCAGCCCTGGCCGGCATGCATCGAGGCGGTGAACGCCGACATCGAACAGGCGCCCGCCAGGTCGGCGTCGTCGAGCACGAGGAACGCCGACTTTCCGCCGAGTTCGAGGAAGACCTTCTTCAGCGTCGCCGCGCCGTCGGCCATCACGGCCCGCCCGGTGTTCGTCGACCCGGTGAACGACACCATGTCCACCCGGGGGTCCTTGGACAGCAGTGCACCCACACCGTGATCGCTGGCGGTGATGATGTTGACGACCCCGGCCGGGAAGTCGGTGTGCTCGGTGATCAGCTCGCCGAGCACCGCGGCCGCCCAGGGTGTGTCGGGGGCGGGTTTGAGCACCAACGTGTTTCCCGCGGCCAGCGCCGGCCCCACCTTGGCGAGGTTGATCTGGTGCGGGAAGTTCCACGGAGTGATCGCACCGACCACCCCGATGCCCTCCCGCGCGACGGTGCGGTGGGTCTTGATTCCCATCGGCGAAGCGATGCCGAGATCGGTGGTCCACGGGTAGGACTCGGCGGTGTCGGCACAGAAGCTCAGGTCTTCCACCGGCCCCTCCAGCTGGGCGGCCGAGGTCAGCATCCGGGGGGCGCCGACCTCCGAAATCGTCAGCTCACGCAGTTCTTCGATGTGATCGCGCATCGCCTGCTGCAGCTGGCGGATACACCGGACCCTCAGCTCGGTGTCGGTCGACCAGTCCGTCTCGTCGAACGCACGCCGCGCGGCCCCGATCGCCGCGCCCATGTCCTCGGCGCTCGCATCGGCGGCGACGCCGAGCGTCTCCTCGGTGGCGGGGTTGACGGTGGGGAAGGTCCCCGAGCTGCCGGCGACGAGCTTGCCGTCGATGAGCAGCCGGCTCTCGCGATCGGCCAGGATTGCCATCCGACCTCCTGTTCGGTTTGCCTGGACAACTGTCCGGGAATCTCCCTTCGCACGATAGCCTCACATCGCGTGACGAATCAAGGTCACAGCTTCACGATTCCGAATTCACCGTTGATGACATGCATTTTCGACAACGCCCTTGCCGGACGACGGTCGGGTCCGATAACTTGGACATGTGTCCAGTGATGCTGTTGCCGCGCTCACAGATCAGGCGCAGGCGACGCCGCGTAACCGCCGGCAGGAGGAAACCTTCCGCAAGGTCCTCTCCGCCGGCATCGAAATGCTGCGCGAGTCGTCCTACGCCGATCTGACGGTGCGCGCGGTGGCAGCGCGGGCCAAGGTCGCCCCGGCGACCGCCTACACGTACTTCTCCTCGAAGAACCACCTCATCGCCGAGGTCTACCTGGATCTGATCCGCCGGGTCGAGTACTTCACCGACGTCAACGACTCGAGGACCAGCCGGGTGGAGAAGACGCTGCGGGCGATGACGCTGACCCTGGCCGACGAACCGGAGGTCGCAGCCGCGTGCACGACGGCGCTGCTGTCGGGCAACGATCCGGCGGTGCGGGCAGCGCGCGAACGCATCGGCGCCGAGATCCACCGCAGGATCCGGGCAGCCGTCGGCCCTGACGCCGACCCGCGGACCCTGTCCGCACTGGAGATGACGTTCTTCGGCGCCCTGGTCAACGCCGGCAGCGGAGCCTTCACCTACCACCAGATCGCCGACCGGCTCAGCTACGTGGTCGGCCTCATCGTCGGAGACGATAAATGAGACCCATTGTCGGAGAGGACCGATGAACCTGAAACTGAGCGACGTCAAGCTCGACCCGTACGACTACGACTTCCACGAGGATCCGTACCCGTACTACCAACGACTGCGTGACGAGGCGCCGCTGTACCGCAACGAGGAACTCGGCTTCTGGGCAGTCTCCCGGCATGCCGACGTCCTGCACGGCTTTCGCAACAGCACGACGTTGTCCAACAAGTTCGGTGTGTCATTGGACCCGGCCTCGCGCGGCCCGCACGCGTCGAAGACCATGTCGTTTCTGGCCATGGACGATCCCGCTCATCTTCGGCTGCGCACCCTGGTCTCCAAGGGCTTCACCCCACGCCGGATCCGCGAGCTCGAACCGAGGGTGACCGAGATCGCTGTCGCGCACCTGGATACCATGCTCGAGAAGGCCCGCAGTAACGACACCGTCGACTACGTCGACGAGTTCGCCGGCAAGCTCCCGATGGACGTGATCTCGGAGCTGATGGGTGTTCCCGAGGCCGACCGCGCACAAGTGCGGGCGTGGGCCGACGGGGTGATGCACCGCGACGAGGGTGTCACCGACGTCCCTGCCGCGGCGGTGGAGGCTTCGATCAATCTGATCGTCTACTACCAGCAGATGGTCGCCGAGCGCCGCGAGAAGCTGACCGACGACCTGACCTCGGCGCTGCTGGAGGCCGAGATCGACGGTGACCGGCTGACCGACGACGAGATCCTCGGCTTCATGTTCCTGATGGTGATCGCCGGCAACGAGACCACCACCAAACTTCTTGCCAACGCGGCGTTCTGGGGTCATCGCAACCCCGATCAGCTCAGCGGCGTCTACGACGACATCGACCGGGTGCCGCTGTGGGTGGAGGAGACACTGCGTTTCGACACCTCCAGCCAGATCCTGGCCCGCACGGTGGCCGGTGAGCTGGAGCTGTATGGAACCACCATTCCCGATGGTGATGTGCTCCTGCTGCTCCCCGGTTCGGCGCATCGCGACGAGCGCGCCTTCGAGCGTCCCGACGAGTACCTGATCGGGCGGGAAATCGGTTCCAAACTGATGAGTTTCGGCAGCGGGGCACACTTCTGTCTGGGCGCGCATCTGGCTCGGATGGAGGCGCGGGTGGCGCTGACCGAGTTGTTCAAGCGAATCCGCGGATACCAGGTAGACGAGGCCAACGCCGTCCGCGTCCACTCCAGCAATGTCCGCGGATTCGCTCATCTGCCGATGTCCGTCCAGGTCCGCTGAAAGGTACTCCGGATGCCCCGTTTTGATCCGCTGCCCGACCGTCGCCCCGCCCTCGTCGCCGGAGCCTCCTCCGGTATCGGCGAAGCGACCGCGATCGACCTGGCCGCCCACGGCTTTCCGGTGGCACTCGGCGCCCGCCGGCTGGAGAAGTGCCAGCAGATCGTCGACAAGATCCGCGCCGACGGTGGCGAGGCGATCGCGGTACACCTCGATGTCACCGATCCCGACTCGGTGAAGGCCTGCGTCGAGGAGGCCACCACGGCGCTGGGCGACATCGAGGTGCTCGTGGCCGGTGCGGGCGACACCTACTTCGGCAAGCTGGATTCGATCAGCACCGAACAGTTCGAATCTCAGATACAGATCCACCTGATCGGCGCCAACCGGGTGGCGACCGCGGTGCTGCCCGGCATGATCGAGCGCCAGCGCGGCGACATGATCTTCGTGGGATCCGATGTGGCGCTGCGGCAGCGGCCGCACATGGGCGCCTACGGTGCCGCGAAGGCGGCGCTGGTCGCGATGGTGACAAACCTGCAGATGGAGCTCGAGGGCACCGGTGTGCGGGCCTCGATCGTGCACCCCGGTCCGACCAAGACGTCGATGGGTTGGAGCCTACCCGCCGAGCTGATCGGACCCGCTCTCGAGGACTGGGCCAAGTGGGGCCAGGCCCGGCACGACTACTTCCTGCGCGCGTCGGACCTGGCGCGGGCCATCACGTTCGTCGCGGAAACCCCCCGCGGCGGTTTCATCGCCAACATGGAACTCCAGCCCGAGGCCCCGTTGGCGTCCACTACTGACCGACAGAAGCTCGCCCTCGGCGAGGAAGGGATGCCGTCATGACGACCACCACGATCGTCCAGCGCGTTTCCGGTGGAGAAGAAGAGCACGGCCACCTCGAGGAGTTCCGCACCGACCCGATCGGGTTGATGAAGCGGATCCGGGAGGAGTGCGGCGACGTCGGCTGGTTCCAGCTGGCCGGCAAGCAGGTCGTGATGCTGTCCGGAGCCGAGGCCAACGAGTTCTTCTTCCGCTCCAGCGACAGCGAACTCAACCAGGCCGAGGCCTACCCGTTCATGACGCCGATCTTCGGAGAGGGCGTGGTGTTCGACGCCGACCCCGAGCGGCGCGCCGAGATGCTGCACAACACCGCCCTGCGCGGCGAACAGATGAAGGGCCACGCCGCCACCATCGAGGCCGAAGTCCGCAAGATGATCGCCGACTGGGGCGACGCAGGTGAGATCGACCTGTTGGAGTTCTTCGCCGAGCTGACCATCTACACCTCCACGGCCTGCCTGATCGGGCTGAAGTTCCGCAACCAGCTCGACTCGCGCTTCGCCAACTACTACCACCTGCTCGAACGCGGCACCGATCCGTTGTGCTACGTCGATCCGTACCTGCCGATCGAGAGTTTCCGCATCCGCGACGAGGCTCGCGCCGGTCTGGTCGAGCTGGTCCAGGAGGTGATGAACGGCCGTATCGCCAACCCGCCCAAGGACAAGAGCGATCGCGACATGCTCGATGTGCTGGTCTCGATCAAGGACGAGGAGGGCAACCCGCGGTTCTCGGCCAACGAGATCACCGGCATGTTCATCTCGCTGATGTTCGCCGGCCACCACACCAGCTCGGGGACGTCGAGCTGGACGTTGATCGAGCTGCTGCGCCACCCCGACTACTACGCCGCGGTCCAGCAGGAGCTCGACGACCTCTACGCCGACGGCCAGGAGGTCAGCTTCCACGCGTTGCGGCAGATCCCGAAGCTGGACAACGCGCTCAAGGAGACGCTGCGGCTGCACCCGCCGCTGATCATCCTGATGCGGGTGGCCCAGGACGAGTTCGAGGTGGCCGGACACCCGATCCACAAGGGCCAGATGGTGGCCGCCTCCCCGGCGGTCTCCAACCGGATTCCCGAGGACTTCCCCGATCCGGATGCCTTCGACCCGGACCGCTACGACAAGCCGCGCCAGGAAGATCTGATCAACCGCTGGACCTGGATCCCGTTCGGTGCGGGCAAGCACCGATGCGTCGGCGCGGCCTTCGCCCAGATGCAGATCAAGGCGATCTTCTCGGTGCTGCTGCGCGAATACGAGTTCGAGATGGCCCAGCCGCCGGAGAGCTACCGCAACGACCATTCCAAGATGGTGGTTCAGCTGGCCCGGCCGGCCAAGGTCCGCTACCGCAGGCGAGCAAAGGCCTGAGACGGTGGGCTGCTACCGCGTGGAACTCGACGAGGACCTGTGCCAGGGCCACGCCATGTGCGAGCTGGAGGCCCCCGACGTGTTCAAGGTGCCCAAGCGCGGCATCGTCGAGATCGTCGACCCCGAACCACCCGACGACATCCGCGAGGACGTCGAACGGGCGATCGAAATGTGCCCCACCCAAGCGATTTCTCTGAAGGAAAAGGACTGAAGACAATGGCGTCACGTACCGAACTCGAGGAATGGGTCGACCGCTGGCTCAAGGCCAACCAGGAGGCCGAGGCGGCCGGGGACTGGAAGCCGCTGGCCGACTTCTACACCGACGACGCCACCTACGGCTGGAACATCGGCCCGAAGGAAGACGTCATGTGCGTCAACAAGGCGGAGATCCGCGACGTGGCGCTGGGCCTGGAGATGGAGGGCCTGGAGAACTGGGTCTACGAGTACCAGAAGGTCCTCATCGACGAGAAGCAGAACGAGATCGTCGGCTTCTGGAAGCAGATCGCCAACAAGTCCGACGGCACCCGCGACGAGATCTACGGCATCGGCGGCAGCTGGTTCCGGCTCAACGATGAGCTGTTGATCGAGTGGCAGCGCGACTTCTTCGACTTCGGCCACGTGCAGAAGGCGTTCATGAAGCTGATCGAATCCGGGGACCTCACGCCCACCATGCAGAAGCGCATCGAGCGGTCGTTGGCCGGGGAGAAGCTGCCCGGCTACTACCCGCTGGGCGAGGCACCCGTACCCATCTGGTGAGCACACCACCAAGCAGTTGCTTGGGGGCGCTGTGATATGGCTAACTAGACCCTCTAGTCTGGACTCAGATGCTCTAGTCGAAAGCGGGAGATATGAAGACCAAAGGCGCTCTGATCTGGGAATTCAACCAGCCATGGTCGATCGAAGAGATCGAGATGGGTGACCCGGTCAAGGATGAGGTCAAGATCCGGATGGAAGCGTCCGGGATGTGCCATTCCGACCACCACCTGGTCACCGGCGGCATCCCGATGATGGGCTTCCCGGTGCTCGGCGGCCACGAGGGCGCCGGCGTCATCGAAGAGGTCGGCCCGGGCGTGGAACACCTCGCCCCCGGCGACCACGTCGTGCTGTCGTTCATCCCGTCCTGCGGCCAGTGCCCGTCGTGCCAGGCCGGCCTGCGCAACCTCTGCGATCTCGGCGCCGGCCTGCTGGGCGGCGTCGCGGTCTCCGACGGCACCCACCGCATCCACGCCAAGGGCCAGCCGGTGTTCCCGATGACGCTGCTGGGCACGTTCAGCCCCTACATGGTGGTGCACAAGAGCTCGGTGGTGAAGATCGACCCGTCCATCCCGTTCGAGGTGGCCTGCCTGGTCGGCTGCGGTGTCACCACCGGCTACGGTTCGGCGGTCCGCAGCGGCGACATCCGCCCCGGCGAGGACGTCGCGATCATCGGCATCGGCGGTGTCGGAATGGGGGCGCTGCAGGGAGCGGTCACCGCGGGCGCCCGCAACATCTTCGCGATCGACCCGGTGGAGTGGAAGCGCGACCAGGCGCTCAAGTTCGGCGCCACCCACGTCTACCCCGACATCGAGACCGCGATGATGGGCATCGCCGAGGTCACCGGCGGGGGAATGGCCCGCAAGACGATCATCACCGTCGGCGAACTCAAGGGCGAGGACATCGAGAACTACCTCAACCTGACCTCCAAGGGCGGCACCGCGGTGGTGACGGCCGTCGGCAGCATGCTCGACACCAACGTGACGCTGAACCTGTCGATGCTCACGCTGCTGCAGAAGAACCTGCAGGGCACCATCTTCGGCGGCGGCAACCCGCACTTCGACATCCCGCAGCTGCTGTCGATGTACAAGATGGGCAAGCTGAACCTCGACGACATGGTCACCCGCCAGTACAAGCTCGAGCAGATCAACGACGGCTACCAGGACATGCTCGACGGGAAGAACATCCGCGGCGTGATCCGCTACACCGACGACGACAGGTAGGCCACGATGAGCGAGACCGACACGGTTGCGCAGTCACCGGTGGTCGCCGCCTCGCAGGGCTCCTGGCGGGCGGTGCAGGCCGGCGACAAAGAGGGCTGGCTGGCGTTGATGGCCGACGACGTCGTCATCGAGGATCCGATCGGCGAGGCCGTCACCAACCCTGACGGCACCGGTGTCCGGGGCAAGGCCGCCGTGGCCGACTTCTTCGACACCAACATCGGGCCCAACCAGCTGCGCATCACCTGCGAGGAGACCTTTCCGTCCAGCAGCCCCACCGAGATCGCCTACATCCTGGTGCTCGAGACGACGTTCCCGAACGGCTTCGTGGCCACGGTGCGCGGCGCGTTCACCTACCGGGTGAACGACGCCGGGCTGATCACCAACCTGCGCGGGTTCTGGAACATGGACGCGATGACGTTCTCCCAGAAGGAGTCAACGGATTAACCCGGATCCGCCGATGTTCGCCGGCCGGGGGGCCGTCGTCGTCGGCGGCTCCCGCGGTGTCGGGTTGGCGGTGGCCCGGCTGCTCGCCGCGCACGGCGCGGGGGTGGTGGTCAAC
>NZ_JBSWXU010000011.1:0-67524 GCF_056160785.1 Mycobacterium sp. ABE4_509
GCCGGGGCCCACGTCCGCGGCGGCCAGCCCGCCGGCGATCCGCCGGGCGCGCTCGTGCACCTCGGCCCAGGACTGGCGCAGCGGCGCGTCGGGTTCGCCGGTGAAAAAGCCCCGGGTGCTGCGGTGGGCGTTGGCGTACATCGTCTGGGTGAATCGGCTCATGGCGGTCCTCTGCGTCGGCGCCGGATGGAGACGTTGGGTGAGCCGCTGGAGTTCGACTGTGTGCTGAAGCGTGGTCCCCTCTACCACTCCAGGTGGTTGTCGGGCAGTTCGACTGTACCGAGCGCGGCGTTGGCGGGGCGAGGGAACTCGCCGGCCGAGGCCTCGTGACTTGCCGGTGGGAAATGGCTGAAGGGCCCCTTGAGCCAGGGTGAGCGGGGTAGGCATTGAGCGCGTGGGTGCGGAGGCGTATGTGGACCGCATCGATACCTGGACCGTTGGTACCGCGGCGCCGGGACGTGAGCCGTCCCGGCGCCGACGGGCAACTCAGAACAACGGCGTGAAGTCGTAGATGTCGAACCACAACAGCAAGGAAGGGATGCCGGCGTACCTGGACCGGACCTGCTGTTGACGTTGCGCGATCTGCTGGATGCGTTCCCACCTGCTCACATACTTGGTGTCGGCAGGCAGCACACTGGGCAGATCGTCCAGGTCGACAAGCTGAACGGTCGGCATGTAACCCACGGGAATCTCTGATGGCAGCCCCTGCCAGCGGATCTGCAGCAGGCCGGTGGGGTGCCCGGCCGGGTCGAGCCAGTTGGCCACTCCAGGATCCTTCAGTGACAGCACGTAGGTGTATGTCCCGTCGGCGTTGGCGTACGCCTGGTCTGCTGACAGGCTCGAAGTGTGGTTTGCGTAGTTGATCGACGTGTACCAATCGGTGCCGACCTCGAAACCGAGGTATTCGGCGTCGAATTGGTCCACTGTGATCACCAGCGCCTGGTCTTCGTTGAGCGAGAAGTTGCCAACCGACGAGCTCTGGTTGGCCAACCCACCAGCGGTGGTGCTTGCCGGAGCCAGGAAGTTGGCCGGCAGCAGTCGGTAGTAGCTGGCGAACCCGTACCAGTAGGGAGCGCCGGAAACTATGTCGGCAGCGGTCTTGGCCGCCATCTCCTCGAAGGTCAGCTCCGATCCTTGTGGATCACCAGAGACGATCTCCAAGCTCAATGCGGAGGGGGCCTGGTCCCAGTCGTTGAGAGTGTCGCGGATGATGAGCTGTACGGCAGTGGGATCCAACTGCATGTAGTTCGGCTGTCCGCTGGGGGCGTCGGGTCCGAGCCACAGTTCGAAAGTACCGTCCGCGGCGATCTCCATCTGGGTGGTGTCCAGCACTGCGAGCGAACTTGGAGTCTGGCCGTTCTCGCCGTAGAAGCCGTCTGTGATCTGGAAAACGACGTACGGGGAGGTGTTCATGCTCCCGCGGATCACGTAGGTAGCGGTCGGATCGAGATTGAAGCCTCGGTAGAAGGTATCGGGGTTGTCCAAGCCGTACCGCTCACCGATGTAGGCTGCCGACGACATCACCGATCCGATGTTCTGGTTGACAACCTGCGTTGCCATGGCGTTGGCGAACTCGCGAACCACCTGGTCGAGTATTTCCCTGTTCTGTTCTGCTCCCGGCGAGGTCGTCGCAGACGGGGTGGCCGCAAGATATTCGATCGCGGATTCGATCGCTGCCTGTACTTCAGGAGTGTCGACCAGGTCGGCCGTGAGTCGCCGGATGGCGATCATGTCCGCAGTGGCGATCGGATTTGCTTCGACCACGCCGAGGTCGATGAGCAGGCCACGAGACACGGTTGCGACGGTGTACTTCACCGACTGGATCGGGTCGAAGATCATCTTGACTGGGTTGTGCAGGAAGGACGAAATCACCTGTCCGACTGCGGTAAGCGTGTAGTGCAGGGGACTCAGTTCTCGGTAATACGGCGCAAGCACGTCGCTCGTCTGTGAGTCCAGTTGGGATGTGATCGAATTGGCGACGGCGGTGAAGGATGCGCTGCTGTCGGACGTCGCAGCTGGTTCGACGGTGTCATCGGGGAGTTGAGTCCCGTCCGTGGCAGCGGTGTCAGCACTGGTGTATTCATCGCTGCGAGCCGATGCCAGTGCGCTGATGGTCGCGACGACCGCCGGGGTAGGCGCTGGGGCGTCCGGCTCGATCGGGTCGACCGACTGCGGCTCGGCTAGCTCGATGGCGGCCGTCGTTGCCGAATCGTCGGCGGAACTGTCGGTATACGGTGTTTCGACGTTTTCGTCGTGGACGAGATCAGCGGAGTCGACGTCTTCATCGTCCATGAGGTCGATGGCGTCGTCGCCTCCGTCGTCGATGTCGTCGGCGTCGTCGATGTCGTCGGCGTCGTCGGCGTCGTCCCCTTCGTCGTCGAAGTCTTCGGCGTAGCCCTCTTCGTCATCGAGGTCGTCGCTGAGTTCGTCCGATTCCGTATCTTCCGAACCTGGATCGTCGGATTCTGCTGGGTCTTGGGTGGATTTTGCCGTACCGGTGGACCCGCCCGTTGACTGCGAGTCTGCTGGGTCTGTCGAGCTGGAGGATCTGTCCTGGCTGGATGGCCCGTCGGTCGACGATGAAGCGGAGGTCGACGATGAAGCGGAGGTCGACGACGAGCCGCTCGAGCCGTCGGTGTCGGCGTCCGCTGCTGCGGCGGGCGCCGCCACGGCAGCTCCTACGCCGAGGAACAGTGCCAGCGCGCCCACGCGCCCGATGAACTTCGAGCTTCCTTCACTTCTGCGCCGGGGGCCACCATCCGGCGAGGCGCTGACTGCGCCGTGCGTAGCTCGCAAACGTACGTCGCTCCGTTGATAGTAGTGCCTCACGCGGGGTCCTTTCCCTCGATGAGTGGGTGGACAGAGGCAGCGCACCTCGCTCGAGCCTCTTTGTCATTACACTGTGTCAGTACAGTCTGACATGACAAACTGTAACGACTATTTGGCGCATGGTTGTGAGTTTTCGAAAGAATCTCGATCCTGCGGTGAACTCGGTCGAAACCTCTGCTAGACGGTCGCCGGGTCCTTCCAGAGTGCCCGCCGGGCCTATGCAGGTCTGTCTGCCGGCAGTGCGGTGTCAGCGGCAGCCCTCGGAGCAACGGGAGCGGGCCAGGGTTGGGGACGGGGACGCATTCGCACGTGCTGCGGCCACCAGAACCAGCGGCCCAGCAGCGCCGCGATCGACGGCGTCATGAACGAGCGCACCACGAACGTGTCGAACAGCAGACCGATGCCGATCGCGGTCCCGACCTGGCCGATGACGATCATGTCGCTGACCGTCATCGAGATCATCGTGAACGCGAACACCATGCCGGCGGCGGTGACGACCGAGCCGGTACCGGCCATCGCGCGGATGCTGCCGGTCTTCAGCCCGGCATGCAGCTCCTCTTTCATCCGTGAGACCAGCAGCAGGTTGTAGTCGGCGCCGACGGCCAACAGCACGATCACCGACAGCGGTAACACCATCCAGTGCAACGGAATACCGATCAGGTGCTGCCACAGCAGGACGGACAGCCCGAACGAGGTGCCCAGGCTGAGCACCACGGTGCCGACGATCACCGCCGAGGCGACCACGGCGCGGGTCAGGATCAGCATGATGACGAAGATCAGGATCAGGGCGGCGGTCGCGGCGATCAGCAGGTCGTAGTCGGCGCCGTACTGCATGTCCTTGTACAGGGCCGCGCTGCCGCCGAGGTAGATCGACGACCCGGCCAACGGGGTGCCCTTCACCGCGTCCTCGGCGGCGATCTTGAGTGCGTCGATGCGTGCGGTGCCTTCTTCGGTGAGCGGGTCACCCTGGTGGATGATGGTGAACCGCACGGCGTGGCCGTCCGGGGACAGGAACAGTTCGAGCCCGCGCTGGAATTCGTCGGTCTGGAACGCCTCGGGTGGCAGGTAGAACGAGTCGTCGTTCTGTGCGGCGTCGAACGCCTCGCCCATCGCGGTGGCGTTGTCCTGCATGGCCATGGTCTGATCCTGCTGCGCCTTCTGGATCTGGTACTGCGTCAGCATGATTTCCTTCTGGTGCTTCATGGTCTCGATCATCGGATCCATGAGCGCGACCATCTGCGGCATCAGGTCGGCCATCCGCTCGAAGTCGGGCACCATCGCGGCGAAGTCGTCGGACATCTGGCCGATGCCGTCGAGGCTCTCGAACACCGAGCGCAGCGCCCAGCACACCGGGATGTCGAAACAGTGTGGTTCCCAGTAGAAGTAGTTGCGGATCGGCCGGAAGAAATCGTCGAAGGTGGCCAGGTCGTCGCGGACCTCGGCGATGTTGGCGCTGGTGTCCTTCATCTTGTCGACCATGCTGTTGGTGATCTCGGACATCTGCTGGGTCAGCGACTTCATCTTGGTCATCGAGTCGATGCTGACCTGTATGTCGTCTGCCTGGGCGAGCACGTTGTCCAGCATCTGCTGGACGTAGTCGTTGTTCATGATCTGGCCGGTGCTGTTGGCGCTCAACGTATACGGGATCGTCGAGTGTTCGATCGGTTTGCCCTCGGGACGGGTGATGGTCTGCACCTCGGCGATGCCGCGGACGTCGACCAGCGCCTTGGCGATCTTGTCGATCACCAGGAAGTCGGCGGGGTTGCGCAGGTCGTGGTCGCTGTGCACCATCAGCAGATCGGGGTTCATCGTCGCCGACGAGAAGTGCCGGTCGGCGGCGGCGTAGCCGACGTTGGCCGAGACGTCGTCGGGCAGATAGACGCGGTCGTCGTAGATGGTGTGGTAGCCGGGCAGGGTCAGCAGTCCGACCAGACAGGCGACGATCGCGCCGGCCAGGATCGCGCCGGGCCAGCGCACCGTGGCGGTGCCGACCCGGCGCCAGCCGCGTGAGCGGGTCATCCGCTTGGGTTCGAGCACCTTCCCGAAGCGGGTGGCGATCGAGATGACCGCCGGTCCGAGCGTCAGCGCGGTGGTGACGACGAACGCCATGCCGACCGCCAGCGGGATGCCCATGGTCTGGAAGTAGGGCAGCCGGGTGAAGTACAGGCAGGCGGTGGCTCCGGCGATGGTCAACCCGGAGGCCAGGATGACGTGTGCGGTGCCACCGAACATGGTGTAGTAGGCCGACTCCCGGTCTTCGCCGGCGCGGCGGGCCTCCTGATAGCGGCCGACCAGGAAGATGCCGTAGTCGGTGGCCGCGGCGATGGCGAGGGTGACGACCATGTTGGTGGCGAAGGTGGTCAGGCCGAACACCTCGTGGTAGCCGAGCAGCGACACGACCCCTCGTGCGCCCATCAGGCCGAGGACCACCATCGACAGCACCACCGCGGTGGTGACCACCGAGCGGTACACGATCAGCAGCATGATCGTGATGACCACGAAGGTGACCATCTCGATGGTGCGCATGCTGGCGTCGCCGACGGCGCGCTGGTCGGTCGAGATCGCCGCCGGACCGGTGACGTAGGCCTGCACACCGTCGGGCGAAGGCGTCTCGGCGATCAGCGTGCGCACCGCTTCGACGGAGTCGTTGGCCAGCGTCTCGCCCTGGTCGCCGGCGATGTACACCTGAACGTAGGCGGCCTTGTTGTCGTTGCTCTGCGCGCCGGCGGCGGTCAGCGAGTCGCCCCAGAAGTCCTGGACGTGCTGGATGTGGGTGGTGTCGGCGCGCAGGTCGGCGACGATCTGGTCGTAGTAGGCGTGGGCGTCGGGGCCGAGGTCCTGGTCGCCTTCGATCACGATCATCACCGAGCTGCTGGTGTCGAACTCGTCGAACACCGCGCCGACCTGCTTGGTGGCGATCATGGCCGGTGCGCTGTTGGGGCTCATCGACACCGCGCGCATCTCGCCGACGTCTTCGAGCTGCGGTACAACGACATTGAGTGTGACGATCAGCGCGATCCAGGCCAGGATGACCGGCACGGCCAGCACGCGCAGGGCTCGGGGCAGCCAGGGGCGTCGGGTGGTGGTCGAGTGTGCGCTCATGCGGACTTCACCACGCAGGAGGTCTGGGCGTTGACGCCGGTGGAGGTGTTCTCGCGTTCGAGTTCGCCGTCGACGAGGATGCGGCAGGTGACGGTGTCGCCGTCACTCTGGGCCAGGATGTTGGCGCTGACTGCGGGCACCGTCGTGCTCAGCGTCAGCGACCAGGGCAGCGCAGCGGCCTCGACGCGTTGCGGGATGCCGTCGAGGTCGACGTAGTTGATCACGCCGGTGGTTCCGGAGCCGACGACCTCGTAGGTGACGACCTTGGGGCTGAAGGATTCGGCCTTGTCGTTCCCGGTGGGGGTGACCAGGACCGGGTCGGCGCCGAACGCCTCGCGCAGCTGGCCGACCGTGGCCGCGCCGATGACGACGGCCACCACAATCAGGACGGGCATCCAGATTCGCTTGACCAGTGCATTCACCGTGCGGCCTCGGGGTTTCCGGGCGGGCGGGCGCGGAACGGGTGGATCACGTGCGAGGCCTTTCACCAAGAATCGGCCCGCCGGGTTCCGGAGGGCGGAAGGCCGGATAGGCGACCTAACGAACTAAGTGGATAGTTCCAATCCAAATGGATGATGTCAATCCAGTTCCTCTGTGACGGTCCGTACACTCGGTGCCATGAATGCGGGCGAGTCGCAGGCGACGGGTCTGCGCAGGGATGCCGAGCGCAACCGGCGCCGGATCATCGAGGCCGCTCGCGACCTGTGTGCCGCACGGGGGCTGGAGGCCACCCTCAACGAGGTGGCCCACCACGCGGGCCTGGGTGTCGGCACCGTGTACCGCCGGTTCCCGACCAAGGAAGAGCTGTTCGAGGCGATCTTCGAGGACGGCATCGACCAGCTGGTGGCGCTGGCCGAAACGGCGTTGGAGGCCGAGGACTCCTGGGAGGGGCTGTCCTGGTGGGTGTGGCAGATGTGCGAGCTGACTGCCACCGACCGGGGTCTGCGTGAGGTGGCGTTCAGCAGGGCCTATTGCGGGGGCCGGGTCGACGCCGGCCGCACCCGGCTGGACCCGAAGCTGTCGGCGCTGGTGGAGCGCGCCAAGCGCGACGGGTATCTGCGGCCGGAGATCTCGGCAACCGACATGCCGCTGTTGGGGCTGATGGCCGGCACGGTCAGTGAGTACGCCGACGAGGTGTGTACCGGTCTGTGGCGCCGCTATGTCGCAATTCTGTTGCAGGGCATGCGGTGTCAGCCCGGCCAGGAGCGTCTGCCGGTGAGCCCGCTGAGCAAGGACGAGTTGCAGACCGCGATGCACACCTGGCCGGTAGGGGGAGCCCAGGCCTGAGCCGGCCCCGGGGTTTGACGCGAGTGTGACGTGGGGTACACCGCCGGGCATGGAACGGCTGAGTGGGCTCGATGCGGGACTGTTGTACAGCGAATCGTCCACGGTGCAGCTGAACATCTGCTCGATCGTCGAGCTGGACGCGATGACCATTCCCGGCGGCTACGACTTCGACCGCTTCGCCGAGCATCTCGCGACCCGGATTCCGGCTCTGCCGGAGCTGCGCTCCAAGCTGGCCGACAGTCAGCTCAACGTCGACCACCCGGTGTGGGTGGAGGACCCCGACTTCGACCTGTCCCGGCACCTGAACCGCATCGCGCTGCCCACCCCGGGCGGACGCGAGGAGTTGGCCGAGGTGTGCGGCCAGATCACCGGGGTGCCGCTGGACCGCGACAAGCCGCTGTGGGAGATGTGGGTGATCGAGGGGGTCGGCGGCGGTCCGCCGGCCGACACCGGGCGGCTGGCGCTGATGATGAAGGTGCATCACTGCGCGGTGGACGGGGTGTCGGCGGCCAACCTGCTCAACCAGCTGTGCGATCTCGAGCCCGAGGCCCCGGCGCCTGAGCCGGTGGACGGCCCCGGCGAGGCGTCGCGCTGGGAGATCGCCGCCGACGGGCTGGCACGTTTGGCGACCCGGCCGTGGCAGCTGACCAAGGTGATCCCGATGACGGCCTCGCTGGTGGCCAAGACGGTGAACCGGGCGGTGAGTGGTTCGGCGATGGCGGCGCCGTTCGCTGCGCCGGCGACGCGGTTCAACGCGGAGGTGACTTCGCAGCGTTGCGTGGCGATGGCGCAGCTGGAGTTGCAGGACGTCAAGAACGCCAAGAACCGGTGCGGGGCCAAGGTCAACGACGTGGTGATGGCGGTGTGCGCCGGAGCGCTGCGCGGCTACCTGGCTGATCGTGGTGAACTGCCCGACGATCCGTTGATCGCGATGGTGCCGTCCTCGGTGCACGGACTGTCCGACCGCCCGGGTCGCAACCAGCTGTCGGGACTGTTCGCCAACCTGCACACCGACATCGACGACTCGGTGCAGCGGCTGCATGCGATCGCCGAATCCTGCCTGCACGCCAAGGAGCACAGTGCCTCACTGGGGCCGACGCTGCTGGTGGACCTGGCGCAGAGCATCTCCCGGGGTACGTTCGGGGCGTTGATGGGGCTGATGGCGCGGACGCCGATGTCGCGCACGACGATCCACAACCTGATCATCTCCAACGTGGCCGGGCCCGCGGCCACGCTGTACACCGGCGGCGCGCGGCTGACCGGGCTGTATCCGATCGGTCCGATCTTTCACGGTTCCGGGCTGAACATCACCGTGACGTCGTTCGGCGACAAGCTCAACGTCGGGATCGTTTCGTGCCCGCAGCTGGCCGACGATTTGTGGGACCTCGCCGACCGGTTCCAGGCCGAGCTGGAGGAGCTGCTGAGCCGCTGCTGATTCGTCTTCGCGCGAATCGGGAAACCTTGCCGTCGTGTCAGCGACGGAAAGGATCGGCCGGTCACACCAGCCACACCGGCACCTGGCGGGTTCCGTGTGTCGTGTTCAGGATCCGATAGCGCCGGTGCTAGCGCCCTGGTGCGGCGGGAAACGGTGAACCGGCCATGAGTTTCAAGGGCGCCGTCAACTGGGCCACCGGCAGCCGCACCGCCGAGTCGATCGCGCGGGCCGGCTACCCCGTCAACGGGGTGCTGCACCTGCTCATCGCCTACATCATCATGCGCATCGCCTTCGGGCTCGGCGGCGAGGCCGACCAGACGGGTGCCCTGGCGATCCTGTCTGACCAACGCGGTGGCGAGACGTCGTTGTGGGTGGTCGCGCTCGGGCTCGTCGCGCTGGCGATGTGGCGGCTGGCCGAAACCGTCGTGGGACTACACCCCGGCGAACACACCCACGCACATCTGCGGGAATCCCCGATCATCAATCGGCTCAAGGCATTCGGTCTGGCGGTGCTCTATCTGGCGCTCGCCTTCACCGCAGCGCAGTTCGCGCTCGGAGTCGGCCGGCAGGGAAGTGACCGGGCCGAGGGGCTGAGCGCCCGGCTGATGCAGTCCGGTGGCGGCAAGGCCGTCCTGGTGGCCGTCGGCGTGGTGATCGCCGCGCTCGGCGGCTACCTGGTGTTCAAGGGGGCGTCGAGAAGGTTCTTCGGCGACCTCACGGTGCCAGGCGGGTGGGTGATCACGGTGCTGGGGGTGTGCGGTCATGTCGTCGAAGGGCTGGTGCTGTTCGCCGCCGGATTGTCGGTCATCGGTGCACCGTTGCTGCGGGACCCGAGCAAGGCCACCGGCTTGGACGCCGCGGTCAAGACCGTCGGCCAGGCCCAGTTCGGGCAGGTGATCCTGTTCGTCGCCGCAGTGGGGTTCGCGGCGTACGGGCTGTACAGCTTCGCGCTGACGCGGTATTCGCGGATGTAGTGGGCCGGCCCCCGGAATTGGTGCGTCGGCCACCTCCCGGGCTCCCTTATGCTGGTTGCTCGAGGGGGGGTGTCCTGCGGTGAGTGTGCTGGGGGAAGCACTGGATTTGCTGCGCCGGTACGGCGACGTCATCGGCATCGACTGGGACAAGGGGCCCGGCACGGTGGACGGTGTCGTCGGCTCCCGCTCCACCGTCAGCGACATCCTGAATCTCGCGGGTTCACCCATCATTGCCGCTGCACAGCTCGCCATCCACGGAATGAAGGCCACGACGGGTTCGGGGGAGCCGCAGGACGGGGCGGCGTTCAAGAAGTCCGCGGAGCTGTACGAGGAGGCCGGGAACCTTCTGATCGACGCCGCCCCGGCGGAGGATTGCTGGGATGGAACCGCGGCGCAGGCTTACGGTTCCAAGAACGACGAGCACCGTCGCCTCACCCTGGAGGTAGCCGAAGCTGAAAAAGCGATGGGGGAGGCGTTGGGCCGTCTCGCGGAGCAGGTCAGGAAGACCCGCACACACCTGCAGGAGACGTTGGAGTTCCTCGCCGACTACGACACGTCGACGTCCTGGTTGAACTTCATCCCCGGCGGTGCCGCGATCAAGGCCGCAAACGATGCAGCAGTCGCGTCGGCACAGGTGGCGAATGCGCAAGGATCGGTCGTGGCTCTGGCGGCCGAGTCGACGCTCGTCGCGAACAACATGCTCGCCCTGGTGGGCAGCTACGAGAATGCAGGGGCGCAGAAGATGCTCGACTCGGATCCCAGCAATCCGTATCCCTGTGGAGAGCCCTTCGGTGATGAGCGGACGGCCGGGACGCTTCCGATGCGTGCTGAGAATGACACCTCGTTCATCCCACCTGAGCGCTCAGGGCCTGCGGTGGAATATCCGCCTGCGACACCGTATGGGCAACCGGCGCCCCGCTGACGTGAGGTGCTCTAGGACAAGGAGTGTGGTTCATGTCGTATCTGAAGAAGAATCTCCGGGTGCTTACCGAACACATCGACGAACTCGCGAAGAAACAGACCACAGCGGCGGGGGACCTGAAGATCGCGGGCGAGACGGTCAACGAGCTGGCATCGAGCGTGTGGGCCAGTCACGGGGTGGTGTGCGGCGCCAGCAATATGGCCGTCGATGCCATCGAGGCTGCTCGAGACGCGGCAGACGCGACGCTCTGGCGAATGTCGCACGACCTGTCGGTGCGGCTGACGATGGCGTCGTCGAACTACAACGACGCCGACTGGCGCGCCAGAAAGGACATCGATTCGTGCGGCCTGTGAGCAGATTCTTCGATGCAGTCTGAAGGCCGATGGGACGACGATGATGTCGAGCTGTTGCCGGTGGCAGAAGGCTCCGGTCTCGATGCAGTGTCGCCGCATGACGGTGGGGAAGAAGGTGGTGACCACGACGACGCCTGGGATACCGGCATCTACCACCGGGCTGCCGACCAAACGCAGGTTCGTCCCGACGTATCGTTCACCGTTTCGAACCCGGCCGGGACCCTTTCGGCAACCGCAGGCCTCGGTGGCGGACTGCAGCGCGTCCATCTGACCGATGTCACACAGGTCGATGAGGCTCGTCTGGGCGAAGAGATCATCACAATGGCAGCACTGGCAAGCGAAAAGGCGCGTTCCGCACAGCATGAGGTGACCGTTGAATTGATGCGTCGACTGGGCCAGGACGGCGCTGCGGTGAGGTCGCTTCTGGTGCGCTGCGTCGGGCTGCCGACAGCGGAGTCCGCCAATTCTCGTATAGCCGAAGTCATCTCCGCTCGCTATCGGTCGTATGACGACTGACGGGCCAAAGGGCAGGCGCTCCCGGCGGCGTGGCGTCGTGACCGGGGCCGTGATCCTGCTGGTCGTGGCGGTCCTGACTGTGCTGACGCTCAGCTGGTGGCTGCCGGCGTACCGATTGAGCTCGGCCCGCGCATCCTGGCAACCGCCGCCGGAGGCGATGTTCTCGTCGTCGATGCGGCAACAGCCTGTCCCCGGCTGGGAAAGTGCCGTCGCTGACCTGGGTCTACCGCGGACCGTTGACAGTCGGTTTGCGGTGAGTAACGGTGAACGGCGCTTGCGGCCGTTCATCGGCAATGTCGGCAGTCGCGCCTACTTCCTGGCTCTCAGCGGTGCACCCGAAGAATCCCAATGGTGGCTGGTCGGGGTGGATGTCCGAGAAGGCCGGGCGCTCTTCGACGCCGTCCCACTGGGTGTTTCGACGTCGCCGCCCGGCTGTTTCCTGCACGGGCCGGACGGTATCCTCTGTGTCACAAGATTTTCCCCCTCAGCGTCAGCGTGGGTGATCGACGCGCACTCCGGGGCGGTGAAGTATAGCGGCCCCACTGATCTGCGGCTCGGATTGGGCACGTTGGTGGTCCAGCAGGTTGGGATCTACGCGGTGGCTCGGACACAGAACGAAGGGGTCTACGGCATAGGGTCGCGAGCCGAGACGACGTGGTTCATCCCCGGCGACGGACGGATAGAGGTCGAACCAGTCGTGCGAGCGGGAGCATCGGCACAAACCCTCACCGCGCAAGACGATGTCGATCCGATGTCGTGGTCGGAGACCATATTCTCGGTGGTGGACGGCAGTGTTGTAGAGCCCGATGTCGACGAGGACTCGACCCTGAACAACACGGTCTTCTACACGGGAGGATTCGCGGCCGAGGTCGACGGCCCCAGCGCCATGCGCCCGCGAGTCGTATTCTTCGATGACCGCGGGAATCGAGTCGGTGAGCACGGCGAGCGGGGAGTGCTCGAGCGCGATGCGGATCACGTCGACCTACCGGTGGTGCGGTGGGAAGAGCGCAGCGTCGTGTACTCCGCGCAGGGCCAGAAGTTGATTGACGTTCCCTCGGTAGCAATGCAGTTGGTCGGAACGACGCTGATGGTCAATGTGGGTAACAGCCGCGACTTTCCGGAGTGGCAGCAGTACGACATGCGTAACGGCGCAGCAGGTCCGGTCTGCGACTACCTCATGCACAACTACATCGGCACCGACGGGTCGACGTTGGTGTTCCGGGTCCACAACCCTGGAGCCGAGGTGCTCGCGACGGCCAGTGACCTGCATTCCTGCGAGCGGTTATGGACGATCCCGAAGAAAGTCGACTCGCTCGACCGCATCTGGCAGATCGACGGGCAACTGGTGCAATTGACCAACGAGGGAACCGAACTCATCTCGCTGGTGGCCCCGGGCGCGCACCACATTGGTGCCCGGAGCCGGGCCGCAGACGGGGCAGCGTAGCGAGGTGTTGCCATCACGCACAACGTTGCAGAGTTGGCAGCCCGATATCCTGTCTGCGTCGGCTTCTGCTGCTAGCGCGGCCGCTGAGTCAATGCACCGCGCGGTCGCAGGAATCGACGATGCGTGTGAACGGCTTCCCAAGGTCCAAGCGTGGTCGGGCCGGGCGCACGACGCGGCCAGCGCCATGTTCGGCCGCGCGGACAGGTCGGCGGAGCAGCTTTCTGACTACGCCAGCGCGGTCGCTGCCGCGCTCAGTGACGGATCCGCGTCGATCGGCAACTCGCGTCGGACGCTGCTCGACAAGGCCGACGAATTGGACGCCGGGCCGCTGAACGTGAGCGACCTGTGGGTGGTGCTGATCGATCAAGCGTATGTCTCGGAAGAGGAGATGGCCCGGCTGCAGGCGCTGTCACGACAAGAACAGGAGACGGTCAACTCCATGCTGACCGCGGTGGGCGACGCAGACGACGCAACGGCGAATGCGGTCATCGCTGCCGGGCAGAAGTATGGGTTCGTCGAACCCCATGCGCCGAAAGGCATCGACCAATTGCTGCTACCCACGGCCCAGCGGCCAGCCGACGAAGTGCCCGACCCACGAAACCCGGTGGGGGTCGCGGCTCAGGAAGCCATCCGGTCCGCCGATCAGCAACAGACCGTCCGCGAGGTGATCGAGTCCACGAACGACTTCGGCGAAGAGGTGACGACCGTGGTGAAACAGGATGGCAGCAGAGCGGTGATGACCCGCAGGGACCCCTTCGACTGGCCGAGCAGGCAGGACTTCTACGAGATGGAGGAATTCGGCGCCGATGGCGAGTTCATTGCACGAACGAGTTCATGGCATGACCTGTCGAACGATTCCGATTACACCTCGATCACGTTCGCAGACGGTTCGAACTTGACGATGTCGATGAGTTCTACCGGATACCGAACCGCGGGCTTCACCACCTCGGACGGTCGGCACAGTGCGGTGCCCGTCGAGCTGATCGACAGCATCTCCATGGGCAATGCCTCGGTGATGTCGGGCCTGGAGAAGCACATTGCTCGAGGCGGCTCGCTGCCGATGCTCACCGATGAGTCAGTGGACAAGATCGCAAGGTCGATGAAGGTCGGTGGCCCCGCGCTCGGTGCGGCGACGACGGTGTTCGACATGGTGATGGCCGACTCCGGCAGGGACCGCTGCATCGCGCTCGTAGCCGGTGCCGCCAGCGGGGCTAGTGGTTGGGGCGCCGCGGAGCTCGGAGCTGCGACGGGTCTGGCCTTCGGTCCCGGCGCTCCGGTCGCAGTGCCGGTCCTGGCGACGCTGTTCGCTCTCGCTGGTGGCTACGGTGGCGCGGAGCTGGGCGGGTTCATCGGAAAGGTGGCGTGTCCCTAGTGAAGCTCCCTGAACCTGTCGGATGGCAGGCCGCATCGGCTCGGATCGCTGTGCTCAGCACGGTATTGCTCGGCGCCGGTGCGTTCGCGTTGTTCTTCGCCGCGACCGCAGGCCTGCAGGGCAGGTACGGCCCGACGTTCGCCTGGCTGACGATGTCAGTCATGACGATGACGTGGGCCGTCGCACTCGTCCTCGTTCATGCGGGACGTACGTCGCCCCGACTCGAGCAGAGCTCTGAGGGCATGACACTTCGCCCCGACCGCCGGTTCGGCGTCCTGGTGCTCACCGGTGCTCTGGTAGGCATCGTCGCGATCCTGACGTTTTCGCTGCTCATCGCGCGGGGAGAGCTAGACACAACGATGCCGCGCACGCTGCAGATCGGGTGGATGGTCGGGGCTGCGATCGCGGTGATCGCTGTCGTGGTCGCCTCTTTCCGGGCTTGGCGGCGCGGGGCCATCGGGTGGGTCAGACTCACCGCTGAGTGCATCGACATCGCGAATATGACCTCCACCGAATCCATTCCCTGGGGCGATGTTCGAGATGTGACTGGTCACTCGGAAACACAGAAAGCAACACGCAGAGCAATCGTGCTGTCGACCTCCGAAGCCGGCGAGACGGTTCTCGACGGTGCCGACTTCTACTATCCCGCTGGCACGTCGCTGTTCTGGATGGTGCGGCACTACTGGAAGCACCCCGAGGATCGTCCAGAGTTGGCGGACGGGCGTGCTGCTGACCGGCTGCGTGATGGCCGGTTCGACGTGAGTTAGCGCGCATCCGCCCGGTGGTCCACCGAGGGAACCTAACTCATTTCACTGGTGGCCCCGAGTTGGTCGCTCGGGGAACCTCTCGCGTTCCCGGAGCAGCCGGTGCTGGGCGTCGGATTCCGGACACGGGTCGCCCGCCTTTCGGGTGCCGGCCCGCAGCTGCGCGATGCGCGCCACGGCCGAGTCGTAGTCGAGTCCGCCGTCGATGAGCAGACACCCCACCACGGTGCTGGTGCGGCCCTTGCCGCCCCAGCAGTGCAGATAGACGAGGCGCTCCGCGTCCCGCTCGTCACGGATGCGGGCGAGGATCCGGTCATAGCCGGCGTGATTGATGACACCGAAGTCCGGGATCGGGTGTGCGACGTGCTCGATGTGCCGCCCCGCCGCCTCGGCAGCGCGGCGCAGCTGCGCCTCGTACGGGGTGAGGCGGTCGTCGGGGGTGGTCAGATCGATGATGCACCCACCAGGCGTGCAACACCGCGTCGTGCGACCAGCGCTGCTCAACCATCGAACTGCGCGGCGATCATCCGGTTCGACGGATGGACCTGCCCGTGGCTGACCAGCCTGATGTCCAGGCCCGCGTGCTCGACGATGCTCAGCGCCCGGATGATCGCGTCGTCGATCCAGGCGTCGTCATTGCCGAACACACCGCCGCCGACGCGGGTGAGCAGCACGATGTCCGACGGACGGTCGACGGCGGCCAGCAGTGTCGCCTCGTACGCCGCTTCCAGCACCACCCGGGCGAACGCCTCCCAGGAAGACGGGCGTCCGCCGCCGTAGGACACCGGCAGCGCCGAGCAGAACGCCTGGGACACGGTGTGGCGCCGGCCTTCCGGCATGTCGGTGACCTCGACGCCATAGTGCGTGCCGATCGCGAGCCACCCGCGCAGCACCTCACGCACCTCGTCGCCGCCCTCGGATATCAGCCGCGTGATTGCGTCCAGCCCGGACTCGCTGCACAACGCGTAGCCGTTGCGCATCGTCCACAGCTCTGCCACCGGCCGGCCGAGACGCTCCGACAACGCCCGCCCCACGTCGGCCAACCCGTCGAGCTGGCGGTCGCGGGTCTGGCCGCACTGATCGCCGACGGGAGCGAAGTAGTTGCGGTAGACGGTGGCCGCACCGGCGGCCATCGCGCACGCCGGGCCCTGGGTGTGGTCGTCGCGGTAGCGGGTGACGCCGTGCTCGGGGGTGACGCCGGGCCCGGTCATCTCCAACAGGTTGAACTGCGAGGCGACCTGGAACATCGCCCCGGCGAGCCCGGGGTCGGCGTGCAGGGCGCGCGCGTCACCGACGACGCAGCGCACCGTGCTGCGGGGGCCGTCGGGCAGCTCGGTCTGCCTACGCAGCTTCGCCAGCGTCGGCATCGTCAGCGTGCCGATGCCGTGGCGCTTGCCGTTGACGGTCGACACCAGCTCGTCGCCGTCGACCCGAAGTCGGCGGCGGGTCTCGTCGTAGCCCATTTCCGCGAAGCCGGTCAGGGTTTCGAACCAGTCGTGTCGCACGGTCCGATGATGGCACGCAGATCCGACATCGAGCCCGCGCTGCGGCGTCAACGTCGAGCCAGGAACAGGTCGGCGACGTGGCTGGACCACGCGGCGACCGTCATCGCCGGCGGCCCACCGACCGGGCCGGGCAGCGCGGCCGCGTCGGCGACGAACAGTCCGTCGATGCCGAACACCTCGCCGCAGGAGTCGACCACCCCGCCGTCCTGGGTCTCGCCGAGGCAGGCACCGCCGGTCGGGTGCACCGTCAGCGGCCGCTGGAAGTGCAGGATCCGCTTGCCCGACGCCGCCGAGATCCGGGCGTAGGCGTCGATCAGGTCGCGGTAGATGGCGCTGCCGGACGGATCGAAGTCGATCCCCAGCCGCCCGTTCGTCCAGTGCACGGTCCCGTCCTGGGCGTCGGCGCCCATGCCGACCGCGATCGACCCGCGGATCATCTTGTTCTTCAACCATTTCGGCAGCAGCATGCCCTCGGGGCTGGGCGCGGCGGCGTCGGCGATCATCGGCCACGCGCGCCCGGGGCCGATCGGATCCTGCTGCGTCATCCGGATGAAGCCGTGCACCGGCAGCCCACGGGTCAGGTCACCCGCCTCGTCGAGGTTCCAGTAGCCGAGGAAATCGCCGTTGCCGCCGAATCGCCGACCCAGGTGCGGCATGCCGTGCAGCGTGCCGGCCGCCCGGCTGGCCAGCAGGAGCCGAAGCGTGTTCAGGGTGCCGGCGGCCAGGATCACGTGGTCGGCGTAGAAGTCGCGGCGGCGGCCCATCCGGTGGTCGAGCGCGGCTACCCGAAAACGCTGCGCTGCCCCGGAACCCAACCGCTCGATGCCGGTGACCTCGCACAGCGACTCGACCACCAGTCCCTTCCTCATCGCCCCGGCGAGCACAGCGAAGTCCAGCGTCGTCTTGGCGCCGGTGGCCGAACCGAGGAAGCCCCCGTCGCGCATGTCCGCCTCGTGGCGGGTGATGCCGTCGTCGGTGACCACCGCCGCCGGTGCACCCGGCTGCTCCGGAAAACAGAACCCCATCGCCACATCCACGGTTTCCCAGCCGCTCTCGAACACCGTGCTGTCCGCGTAGCGCTCGGCGGTGGTGTTGGGCACCCGATCGTCGGGGCGCGGCGCACGGGACCCCATGACCTCCAGCGCGCGCTGGTAGTGCGGCTCCATCGTGTGCGCGGAGATGTCGTCGGCGTGACCGTTCCAGTAGCCGTCGACGGCAGGGCGCATGTTGAGCGCGCCGTAGGCGTGGCTGCCGCCGCCCACGCTCGACGTGCAGACGACGTTGAGTCCCTTGCCGAGGTAGATGTCGAAGAGCCCCCGGCGATTCGGCGTCAGGCCGAACGGAAGCGCGGGGGTTCGCAGGGTGCGCAGGACATGCGACGCGAAGCGGCGGCCGTGGGGAAGCGGGGCGCGTTCCTCGATCCCCATCGATCGCACCGGCACCGTGTCACGCCAGGGTCCGCGTTCGAGCATCGTCACCCGCACGCCGGCCTCACACAGCCGCGCGGCGGCCGTCGACCCGCCGAAGCCGCTGCCGATGACGAGGACCTCCGCGGTCGTCACGGTGGCGGTGGCGGTGGTGGGGGAGGGGGAGCCGGCCACGGCAACACGATCGGCGGCAGTCCCGGGATCTGCAGCACGTTCGGCGGCGGCGGTGGCGGTGGCGCGTCGGGCGGCGGTGGCGGCGGAGCGTCCGGGGGCGGCGGCTGGTAGGCCGGCGCCGGGGCGATCCCGGTGCTGGTGTTGATGGTGATGATCGACCCCGGGATGGTTCTCCCCTTGGGGGTCGTGCCCACCACGGCGCCCTTGCGCGACGTGCTGTTGACCGGGGTCGGTTCCGGCGCGACCTGAAAACCGGCGTCTTCCAGTTTCTTGCGTGCCGCATCGAGCTTCAGGCCGGCCACGCTGGGCACCTCGCTGCCGGGGCCGCCCTCGACGTAGCGCGGATCGGTGGGCGGCATCGCGATCGGTCCGAAGTCGGTGGCGATCGGCTTCATGGCCAGATACCAGGTGCGGGCCGGTTCGGTTCCGCCGTAGAGGTTTCCGCTGCGGCACTTGCGCAGCGGCGACGAGCACAGACCCGACGGGGCGGGGGAGTCGTCGAAGATGTAGTTCGCCGCGGCGTACTGATTGGTGAAGCCCAGGAATGCCGAGGACCGGTGTGATTCGGTGGTGCCGGTCTTGCCGGACATCGGCAGGTCCCAGCCGACCGACCCGGCCGCGCTGGTGGCGGTTCCGCCGGTGTGGTCCTCGCCCAGCGCATTGGCCAGCGTGTTGGCCAGGCCCTCGGGGACGGCCTGCTCGCACGCAGGTGTGTCGAGTGCGACCTCACCGCCGTGGCGGTCGAAGACCTGGTCGATCGGGCTGGGTGGGCACCACATGCCGCCGGAGGCCAGCGTCGCGGCCACGTTGCTCAACTCGAGCGCGTTGAGTTCCAGCGGGCCCAGGGTGAAGGACCCGAGGTTCTGCCGCTTGACCCACTCGGCGATGCTCTCGTCGGTCCCGGGGTCATAGGACCGGGCCGACCCCGGCTCGGCGTAGGAGCGCAACCCGAGCCGGACCGCCATGTCCACCGCGCGGGGCACCCCGACCTGGGCGATCAGTTTGGCGAACGCGGTGTTGGGTGATTTCGCCAGCGCATCGGTCACGCTCATCTCGCCGGTGTACGCCCCCGCGTTCTTCACACACCAGGTCTTCGGCGGGCAGCCGGGCTCGCTGCTGTCGCCCAGGCCGGTGCCGCGGAAGGTGCGCGGAACGTCGAGCCGGGCGTCGATGCCCATCCCCATCTCCAGCGCCGCGGCCGTGGTGAAGATCTTGAAGATCGACCCGGCGCCGTCACCGACCAGGGTGAACGGCTGCGGCTGCATCGTCTGGCCGGCGTCGAGGTCCAGGCCGTAGGAGCGGCTGTCGGCCATCGCGACGACGTGGTGGGCGTCGCGGCCGGGCCTGATCACGCTCATCACGCTGGCCACACCGTCGGCGGTGGGGTCGGCCAGCTCGTCGACGGCGTTCTTGACGCTGGCCTGCACCGTCGGGTCGAGGGTGGTGCGGATCAGGTAGCCGTTGCGGGCCAGGTCCTCCTTGCTCAAGCCGGCCCGGGCCAGGTACTGCATCGCGTACTCACAGAAGAACGCTCGGTCACCCGCGGCGATGCAGCCGTGCGGCATCGGTTCGGGCTGCGGCAGCACCCCCAGCGGCTCGGCCCTGGCGGCACGCAGTTCGTCGACCCGGTCGGGCAGATTCTCGATCATGGTGTCGAGCACCAGGTTGCGGCGCTGCAGGGCGGCGTCGGGATGGGTGTACGGGTCGAGGGCGGTCGGCGAACGCACCAACCCGGCCAGCAGCGCAGCCTGCGGCCAGTCCAGGTCGGCGGCGTTGACGCCGAAGTAGGTCTTCGCGGCGTCCTGGACGCCGAAGGCACCGTTGCCGAAGGACACCAGGTTCAGGTAGCGGGCCAGGATCTCCGACTTGGGCAGCGCGGCGTTGAGTGCCAGCGCCGCGCGGATCTCGCGCAGCTTGCGGGCCGGGGTGGTCTCGACGGCGGCGCGCCGGTCGGCGTTGGTCTTCGCCAGCACCAGCAGGTTGAAGTTCTTGACGTACTGCTGCTCGATCGTCGAGCCGCCGCGGGTGGCGCGGTTGCCGGACAGGTATCCCGACAGCCCGGTCAGCGTGCCCTGCCAGTCGACGCCGTTGTGTTCGGTGAACCGCTTGTCCTCGATGGCCAGGATCGCCAGCTTCATCGCGTCGGCAATCCGGTTGCTGGGCACCACCCAACGGCGTTGCTCGTAGAGCCACGCGATGGGTTTCCCGTTGACGTCCACCATGGTGGACACCACCGGCACCTCACCGTCGAGCAGTTGCGTGGACTCGTTGCTGGCCGAGTCGGCCACCCGCATGATCGCCCAGCCGGCCCCGCCGGCGAACGGAAACATCAACGCCGCCGCCAGTATTCCGGCGAGCAGACAACAGGCCGCCAGTTTCACAGCGGCCCGCCCCCGTGCTCGACGTCGGTCGCGCATGACCTCCAGCCTAGGGCGTCGGCTGTGGCGGGTGGGCGGATTGCGCGGGACCGGCGAAACGCCTCCCCGGCGGGTCGTCGAGGGCTAGGTTGACCGGTTGTGGACGCCGCGGGTGGCGAAGTGGGAACGCATGAGCAGCAATGAATTTGACAACACCGAGATGACCAAATGGGATCCGGGGTTCGTCGGGGTGGCCGACCGGCTCATCAAGCCGGCGATGAGGTTGTACTTCCGGGCCGAGGTGCGCGGCCTGGACTTGATGCCGCCGACCGGTGGTGCGCTGATGGTGTGCAACCACTCCGGCGGTGTGCTGACCCCCGACGTGCTCGTGCTGGCGCCGGCGTTCTACGAGAAGTTCGGGCTCGACCGCCCGCTGTACACGCTGGCGCACTACGGCGTGTTCTTCACCCCGCTGGTCGAGTGGCTGCGCCGGTTCGGGGTGGTGCACGCCAACCCCGACAACGCCGCCAAGGCGCTGCACTCCGGCGGCGTGGTGATCGTCTTCCCGGGCGGGGACTACGACGCGTTCCGGCCGACGCGGCGCCGCAACGTCATCGACTTCGAGGGCCGGACCGGCTATGTGCGGGCCGCGATCGAGGCGGGGGTGCCGATCGTGCCCGTCGTGTCGATCGGCGCGCAGGAGATGCAGTGGTTCCTGACCCGCGGGGCCGGGATGGCCCGGCGGTTGGGTCTGCACCGGATCCGGATGGACATCCTGCCGCTGACCTTCGGTTTCCCGTTCGGATTGACGACGGTGTTCCCGGCGAACATGCCGCTGCCGACCAAGATCGTCACCGAGGTGCTCGAGCCCATCGACATCGCGTCCCGCTACGGCGAACACCCCGACGTCGACGAGGTCGACGCCGACGTGCGGATGGTGATGCAGCGCGCGCTCGACCGGCTGGCCGGCCAGCGCCGGTTCCCGGTCCTGGGGTGACGCGGCGAGACACCTCGCCAAAATGTGACTTCCGTCCCTTTCCCGGTGCTGGGCGCGGTGCTCTGATGGAGGTGGCGGGACGGCGTTGTTCGGACCGACGGACCGAGCCGTCCGTCGGACGGAGGTCACTGCAATGAACACGCATCAGGACCGGGACAGGACGCGGGCATTCGCCCGGGTTCTCGGCCCCTTCATCGTGATCGTCTGTGCCGCAGCCATACTGCGGTCCTCGGACATGCCGACGCTGCTGTCGGATTTCTCGGCCAATTCCGCGTGGCCGTGGGTGTCAGGTTCGTTCATCCTGATCGGCGGTCTCGTCATCGTCGCCCTGCACCAGCACTGGCACGGTGCCGCGGCGATCATCGTCTCGGTGCTGGGCTGGGTGGTCGTCGTCCGCGGCGTCTTCCTGCTCGCCTTTCCGGACACCTTCATGTCGCTGGCCGGCGACGTGATCGACGCGACGGCGTGGTGGATCGCGGTGTGTGGTGTGGCCGCGCTGGTCGGGGCGTACCTGACCTATGTCGGCTGGGCGCCCGAACACCATCCGCGGGCCGCTGACGAGGCGAACCCGAGCCGGGACGTCAGCACCGCCACATAACGGGCGGGCCTATACCGCGGCGGGGGCGACGGTGCCGGCGCCGGAGCCTGTTCCCGCCCGGTGAATTTCGTTCAGACCGCGCTCATGGCGGGGCTTACTCGCACTTTCCCGCCCTGGTTGCAGCGCCAACGTCACCTGCGGTCGGTGGCGTAGATCTCGGCGAGCATGGTGGCGCCGGGAAGCAGCGACAGAGCCGACGGGCCAAGAGTCCAGACACGCCAATCAGCATTGTCGATCAGGTCGAGCCCCTCCATGCGCCGGGACTCCTGGGCGAGCGCCGTCCGCACGTCCTGCGCGGTGATGGGTTGCCCGTCGCGCTGCCAGCCGTACCCGATCACCTCCAGCACCCGCGGCGCGAGCTCGTCGAGCGGCAGGGGGCCGTGCGCTGCGAGTATGCCGATGGCCCGTTCGGTGATCTCGGTGGCAAAGGTCTTGGGCTCGTACGCTGACCTGAGGCGGCGCACCACGTCGAGGTCGTCGCCGGCGGCGCGGGTGGGAGTCAGCACCCCGTGGCGCAGGCGCAGAAGCCTGACATCACGGAGCACGTCGTGCAGTGCCCCCAGCGGGGGCAGGTCGTCTTCGATGGACGCGGGGCCGAGGGGATACCAGTGCGGGCGGTGCTCGTGCATTTCGCGCACCACAGTTCGGGGCAGCCGCCCACCAGGAGTCAGTTTCACCCCGTCGGCGAGCAGATCCAGGAGCAGCCGCACACTCTGCGGCACCTCGCCGACCACTCGGCGCACCCGCAGATCGGTGGCGGCACGGTCGAACGGATGCAATCGGTTGCCCACCCAGCGGCGCATGTGGTCGTGTTCGGGATGGTTCGGATCGGCGAGGGTGCCGAGCAATTCGGTGTATCCGTGGGGCCCGCCGCAGTCTTCGGGCGGGCAGGCACCGTGTCCGTCGATGCAACCCGGTGTCGGGCTGCCGCGGCCGAGCACCTGCACGTGGTGGGTCCAGCCGTCGCCGAAGTCGTAGAGGTAATCGAACTCGTCGCCGAGATCGGCCAACAGAGCGTTGGTTTCGTCCTGCTCGTCGTCGGGCCCGATGTCCTCTCCGGGGATCGCCATGCCGTAGGTCGCCTTCGGTGTGACGAACTGGTGCAGATGTGAGTCGGTCCATCCGAGTGCGGCCTGCAGCAACTCGTGTAGTTCCGGCAGGGTCGCCGTCGCGGTTACGTCGATCACCCGGGTGACGGCCGGTTCGACCTCACGCAGTTCCACGTGCAGACGTGCAGTCTTCACCGTTCGGTATCCGCTGTGTCGGATGCTGTTGCTGCGCAGCATTTCTTGTACTTGCGGCCCGACCCGCACCAGCACGGGTGGTTGCAGCCGGGGGGCCAGGCGACCGTCGCGGGGTCACTGGCATTAGCCAGGTGCGCGGCGTACTCGGCTCGCGTACCGGCCGAATCGGGCTCATGGTCGTGCCCAGCACACCAGGTGGAGAACGGCGCCACCTGCACCGGGGCGATCAGCATCTTGCGCATGCCCGCAGCCTCGTAGTCGATGAGGATGCGCTGCAGTGTCCGGCAGTACTGCGGGTGCGGCACCGGCCCATCCGGTCCGGCCACCTTGTCGCTGGCGGCGAAGTCCGGCCACAACGTGACCGCCTTCTCGTAGTCGCCGGCGGGGAACCATGCGAACGCCATCGCGCTGATCCCGCCACCGCTGGGTTCAGTGGCCAGCGGGTTCGGGCGTGCCGTACGCGTATGTTGGGCTTGTTCCTGCTCGCGCAGAAATGTCGTGGCCTGGTCCTGCAGCGCGTCGGTGGGCTGGCCCAGTTGATCCAGGCACACCTTGCGGAGGTCGAAGAGCTGATCGACTAACCGCTCGGGGTCGGAGGTGCGCAGTGCCAGCTGCAGACCGTCGGTCAACCAGCCTAAAGCTGTTCGGTAGTCGCCGATGTCGGCGTACTCGAGGCCGGCGTTATTGTACAGCCACACATCGTCGGGCGTGTCGGCGCGCACCGCCGCCCAGATGGGTTCGGCTTCGGCGATGCGGCCGGTGCGCATCAGGATCTCCGCGCGCAGACACCGCGGGTCGGGGTGCATGTCCAGCCCGGCATCGACGGCTGCGTCTGCCGCGGCCAGCGCATCCTCCCACCGGCCGAGGGCCTGGTATTCGGTGGCCAACTCCAGCTGTAGGTCGGCCGGGTCGAGGGCATCGGCGGCGTCCGGATCAGTGCGGCACGTTCGGACGGCGCGTTCCAGCACTGCGATGTACCTCGCCGTATCCCTGGGATGTGTCGTGCGTGCGGCTTCCAACTCGCGCTCCAGCCGATCCGTGGCACCTGACATGGCTACGCATCCTCTCATCTGTCGGTGCGGAGGCAACGCGGTCGCGTGGCTCGCCTCCGACTGCGCTGCTGTCGGACGGCTCAATCCGAGTTTGTCGCTTGATCGAGGTCGCGGCGGAACTGGTCAGGATCGATCCGGACCCGCACGCCGGAGTTGTGTGTCAGTTCGTTGCGGCTGATGAACGTCTTCCGAACAGATTGAATGGGACGAAGCTCGGCCACCGGCGCCCCGTTGCGGGTGACGATGATCGTCGCGCGCGCCGGCCATTGCATCCATGACCTTGGCATGGTCGCTGCGCAGTTCGCGCTGGGGGATGTATCGCGCAATGCGTCCCAACGTAGCGCGCAGTGCCACGCGTCGCTGCAGGTCGTTGAGCATCGCGATCCATCGTGACCGCGTGGGAGGGTCGGGTCCCCGGGTCACGTGGCTCTTCAGGCAGACTCAGGGTCGTGGCCGAGCTGTTGATCGCGCTCAACCCGGATGAGGACTCCCGGCTGCCCTACCTGCTGCGCGTTCCGCTGCCTGGCGGCGACCTCCTGTTTCGGACTTCAGGGACCTGGCCGAGGGTCAAGGCGCTGTACTGCTATCCGGTCGGGCTGCACGAGTGGCCCACCGATGCGGAGATCGTCGAACGGCTCCCGCTGCGGTCCTGCCAGCGCCGAGGTGCAGCCATCGATGTGATCGCGCAGCGAGCGCGGGAGAACCGCTCCCAACTGGTGTTCACCACCGCGCGGGGCCGCGACGCGGTGTTCTGGCAGGCGCCACGCACCCGCAAACAGGCCCGTCCGAACGTGCGAACCCCCACCGCCCGCGCACACGGCATCGCCGAGTTGCAGATCCTCGTCGACGCCCATGAGCGTTACCCGTACCGCTTCAGCACCCAGCAGGTCTCCACTGTGCGGCGGGCGCTGCCCTGTGGTGACTACGGCGTACTCGCCGACGGCGAATTGGTCGCCAGTGTGGAACGCAAATCGCTGGCCGATCTGGTCGGCAGCCTCACCGGTGGCAAGCTGCGCTACCAGGTCGCCGATCTGGCCGCGCTGCCGCGCGCGGCAGTGGTGGTGGAGGACCGTTACTCACAGCTGTTCAAGCTCGACCGCGTCCGGCCTGCGATGATCGCCGACGGGTTGGCGGAAGTGCAGATCCGCTGGCCCAACGTCGCGATCGTCTTCTGTGAGACCCGGCCCCTCGCCGAAGAATGGACTTACCGGTTCCTCGCCGCCGCACACGACTGGGCTAACACCGAAACGGCTGCGCTGCAGCGCATGTCAGCGTCCAGAATCGATATCGCCCCCGTGATTGACACCGCCGCAACGCCGGAACCCAGCACCGCCGAGGTTCGCTCCTGGGCACGTGCTGCGGGCCTGGACGTAACCGACCGCGGGCGGCTCCGCCCCGACATCTGGCAGGCGTGGCGCGACGCCAACGCCTCGGGCTGACTACGGACTTCGTTCATACTGCAGCCAGGGCGTTCCCCACTCGAACTTCCCCGCGCTGAGCGCGGCGCCAACGCCAATATCAATCGGGCCCTTCGGCCCGCGCTACCGCCAGCCCGAGCTCATCCGCCCGGGTAGCGAGCTTTTCGTCGAAGGTCGCGATCGAGGCGCCGTGATACTCCGCGGTGTAGAGCACACAGCAGTCCGGCATTTTCAGCTGGGTGCCCGCGCGCAGCTCGCCGAGGCGACGGGCGCCTCCGGCGGGAAGATCCAGGGATTGGACGCCGAGCCGGTCGAGGAGCTGCCCCAGGCGTTCCGCCTGATTCGCGCGGGCGGCGCCGACGTAGACCTCCGCCAAGGTGACGACGCTGGCGGCAAACGGTTCCAGGGCATGCGCGGCAAGCAAATTGGTCGCCGCGTCATGGCGCGCATCGGTCGCCTCGAAGTGAGCGATCAACACGCTGGCGTCGAGCACGATCACTCGGGCCAGTCCTCGCGCAGCTCTGACAGGTAGCCGGGGCCGAATACGCCAGTCACAGCGCCGGCGGTGTCCGCGACGGCCTGCGCGCGGGCTCGCTTCAGCTCGTCCGCGTTGTGCTTAACCGTGTCTGCCCCGACGAGGATGAGCCGCCGCAATAAGGCGCCAGGCTTGTCGGCGAGGTCAGGCCACACGCGACGTGCCGCCCCGAGGGCATCGCTGATGTCCTCGGTCTCAGTGATCGCGTGGCGCCGGTGATCCGTCGGCATGGAGCTGAGTGTAACACCTTGTCGAATAGGTGTAACACTTGTTGGAGCGCGAGTGATCATTCCACAGCAACTGGTGCGCCGTGGCACTCGGGAGCTGGGGGACAATCAACTACCGTGCTGCCTTCCCGACCGACGCTGCAGAGCTGGAACCCGGACGCATTGACTGTGGGGGGCGGGATCGGGGCCTTCGGTGGAGTCGAGTTGGGCAAGTTCATCGGTGATGTCGTATGCCCGAACTGAGACTCCCCGAGCCGGGGAACTGGGCACAGACCGGCAAGGTCGCGCTACCGGTGAAAATCGCTTTGGCGGTTGCCTTCTGCTACGTCGTCGTCAGAGGGCTGATCGCTGTGTACGAGGGCAGCTACCTCACCGCGGCCGTCTGGTGGGCGACGTTGGGCACACCGTTCCTGTTGGTGGCCGCATACCTGGCCGTGGCGGTGGGCGGGGCGAGACAGCGAGGATCGAGTGACTCGTCCGGCCTGACTTTCGTACCGGACAAACGCCTCAGCGTGGCCCACTTTGTGGTGATGGCCGTGCTGGTAGCGGCGGCACCGTTGTTCGCGGCCCTGTTGTCGCGCGGTCAGCTCGACCTTTCCACAACTCGTGGCATACAGATCGCGGTGTCAGTGGCCTTTTGGGCGCTCGCCCTGCTCGCTGTCGTCGCACTGACCGCCGGAATACGCCGTCGCGGAACCGGTTATCTCAAGTTCACGCCGACGATGATCGAGATCGCAGATGTCCTCAAGACGCGTGTAGTGCAGTGGAATGACGTCGTCGACGTGCGAGATGTCGCGTCCATGACCAAGGAGAATCAAGGCGGAAAGGCGGTGGTGCTGTGCCTGCGCGGGGGCACGGAGGAAGTGGTGAGCGGCCTTCCCCTCTACGTTCCGAAAGGTGTAGCGCTGTACTGGCTGGTGCGTCACTACTGGAAACACCCCGAACACCGCGACGAACTGGTCGACGGCCGAGCGCCACGGCGTCTGGCCGAGGGGGACTTCGACCTGTCCGCCTGACGATCTACTCGAAGCGGTTCCCGTACCGGCGTGGCTTCGTATGGGTTCGTTGATTGGCGGTGGGCGGATTTGGTGGTGCTGTCGCCCGGTACCGCGTGTCCTCCGGAAGGTCGGAGGGCCGCTCGGGCAGGCCGTCCCGTGGGTGGCCGAACCACCAGATCGAATCGTCGTCGCCGGGGCTGCGGAAAGACGTCGCGGGTTGGTTCTCCTCGAAGTCCACCAAGTAGTAGTACCGGGCAGCCTCGTCGTCGTTCGCCCACGGACCGGGATCGACGACCGATTCGGTGGTGTCTCGGGCCAGCCCCCAGGTCCGGTCCGACGGCGGAGCGGTGGAGACGACGTGCAGCATCGGCCCGGCGGTCCAGGCGTGCGAGACCAGATACGGGCCGCGCCCTCCGGAGTTGGCTTTTTCGATGCGCTGCCGCAGCTTGCGCAGGGCTGCTTCGGCGAACTCCGCGTCGGCCGACGACCCCGTCGCTACGTCCATGCCTCGTTCATACCGCATTCACGGCGGCCCCCACTCGCACTTCTCCGCCGTGGGCGCGGTCTCAACGCAACGACAGCAGACCCCAGCCGACCAGGAACGCCGCGGTCAGGCACACCAGGATCAGCGGGATGCCGAAACCGCACGAACGTCGCCGTGGAATAGCCGCCGGGTTTCATCACCATCAGGTTGGACTGGTGGCTGAACGGGTTGATGAACGTGAACGAGATGCAGGTGCCGATCAGCGTCAGCAGCAGGATCGGGTCCAGCCCGGTGGTGTCGGCGACGGTCAGCGCCACCGGGGTCAGGATGGCCGCGGCGGCCGCGTTGGACACGATGTTGGTCAGGATGGTGGTGCCGGCGGCGATGACGAGCACCACCAGCGCGGTGCTGCCGGTGGACAGCGACAGGATCGCCGAGGAGATGATGTCGCCGAGGCCGCTGTTGACGACGATGACGCCCAGGCCGACCGAGCCGGCGATGATCGCCAGGATGTTCCAGTTCAGCGCCCGCACCGCCGAGCGCGGGGTCAGCACCCCGGTGACCACCATCAGGGTGGCGCCGGTGACGGCGATCAGCTCGATGGGGGCGAGGTTGAGCGCGGCGGAGGTGACCACGGCCAGCAGGATCAGCAGCGCGATCCAGGTCTTGCGGGTCTGCGGGGCCTTGCCGGCCACCTTCTGCCACAGCCCGACCAGTGGGTTGTCGGCGAGCTTGTCCACCGAGCGGGCGGTGACCAGGCACACCGCGCCGGGGCGGGCGGGGCGTCGCGCAGCAGCTTGGTGGTCTGGGCGGCGATGACCTCGATGTTGTCGTCGACCTCCAGGTCGCGCACCGACTTCTGTTCGTCGGTGGAGGTGGACACCATGTAGAGGTCCAGGGGTGCCTGGCCGAAGCGCGGGCTGGCCCACAGGGTGCGCACCCCGGATTCGGTGGCGCGGTAGACCAGCGCATCCTCGGGCTGCATCGGCTCGGACGCGTCGACCGACTCACCCCAGCGCTGGATCTCGAGCAGCTCGAAGTCCGGGGTGGTCGCGACGCCGAGCGCGGCGGCGGTGCGTCCGACGGCGTTGGAGTGCGCTGCGACGGGGATCTCGGCTCGCCACTCCAGCTTTCGTTCGGTGGGCTCGGTGGCGCCGCACAGCATCCGCGGCGCCAGGATGAACAGCACCGCCCAGCCGACCAGAGCGACCGGCACCGCGATGGGTACGAAGCTGAACATGGTCAGCTCGACACCTGCCGGGTCGGCGATGCCGGCGATCAGCAGGTTCGAGCTGGTGCCGATCAGGGTGGCTGAACCGGCCAGGGTGGTGGCGTGCGCGATGGGCAGCAGCACCCCGCGGGCCGGCACCCCGGACTGGCGTTCGAGTTCCTTGGCGGCGGGGATGAGCATCGCTACGATCGGGGTGGTGTTGATCAGCGCCGAGGCGACGCCGACCGGTGGGATAAGCCGGGCCAGGGTCTGGGTGGCGGTGCTGACCCCGTTGAGCAGGCGGTAGGTCACCCGGGTGATGACGCCGGTGTAGAGCACTCCCTTGGCGATGACCAACATCGCAGCGATGGTGATGACACCGCCGTTGGACAACCCGGCGAACAGTTCGGCCGGGGTGGCGATGCCGGCCAGCCCGGCCACCACCAGGGCGCAGATCAGCGCCAGGACCGCGGGCTGGCGGCCGGTGGTCATCACGATCAGGGTGGCGACGACGATGACCGCGGCGAGGATGGTCATGGGGAGACGGTAGCGGGACTTTGAGCTGTGGCCGATGAATGGCCTTGGTGCCCGAGGCCTGTGGCCACGCCTCGGGCTCCGCTAGCAACAGCACTTCGGCCATCGGCGACACTGCAAAGATTACCCGCTGATCTGTCGGCCACTTCTGGTAAGAAAAGATTCCGTCATGCGCGGACACTTGCGACATTGTGCAGCCTGTGGTCGCAGTTCCGCCGCAGTTAGTGCACCGGTTCACATGGCCTGTCCACACAACGCCGAGATCGGCCTCTGCGATCAAAGGGGGAGAGTTGAGTTACGCGGTTAACAACAACGTAGAACGCCTGCATAGGTATCTGCCGTTCGATGCGTCTTACGATCAGATCTACGAGGAGAACCGCCACTCGGATGACTCGCTTGAGCTCGACACCGCAGCATTGCGGTACCTCAAGGAAGTCCTTAATGAGGCGCCAAGCCTGGTATTGCTGACCGGTGACGCCGGCCACGGAAAAACACATCTCTGCAGTCGACTTATTCGTGAGTATCTCGGGCACAGCGCGGAAGCTACGCGAAAGGCGATTCGTGAATGCGGTGACGGGAGGCTTCTCGAACCCCACGAGACCCAACCCGACAGAAGAAAATTGCGGATTTTCAAAGATTTCTCGGAGTTCAATCTCAGTACGGCGCGTGAACGCTTGGCAGAAATTGCGAACGACGGGTCAAGCTCGACCAGCATCGTGTGCGTCAATGAAGGCCGTCTCAGGTCGGTACTTAGCTCGGGAGAAGACCATCGGCTCTCAGGGATACGCCGTGCCTTCAACGAATCCTTCGCCTCGGGTTTGGCGTCGCAAGATGGTCAGCTGCATATCATCAACCTCAACTTCCAGTCTGTCGCCGCGGCGCCGGACTCTCTGCTTGAGCGGGTACTATCCGGCGAGGGTAAGCGCCTCGGTTGGCTAGCTAACCGCCGGTGGGCATCTTGCGATACCTGCGCTGCGAAGACTGTGTGTCCGATACGCAAGAATGTGGCACTCCTTCAAGGCGACGCTGGCCGAGTCCGCCGAGAACGGCTTCGCGAAGTAGCCGCAGTCGCAGAACGCCTAGGCACGGTGATCACGATTCGGGAGATTCTGATGACCGCTGCGTACCTCATTACGGGTGGGCTCAGATGTCCCGAGGTGCATACTCTGCATCAGACCAAGCCCGATGGCTGGCAGCACGCCTATATGTTCTACAGCCTTCTCTTTCATGCGCCCGAGGAGATAGGCCAAGACAAACTTGCTCGCATTCCCATCCTCGCAGCAATGCGAAAACTCGATCCTGGTCAAATATCGGAACGTACGGTCGATGAACGCCTTATCAATGAGCCTGACAACTTTCCAGATGCAGAATTCGAGCTCATTTTCACAGGCGGGTTGGCAAACCGAACGCAGACCATAGACGCAAAGAACGGAATAGATGAGATCCTCGCTGATGCCCGCAACCGAATGGAACGAGATGAGGAGGCGCGCTTCACCCGAGACGTAATTCGAAGCCTGCGACGCCGTGACTTCTTCGACCACGGTGGGGCCGACCTTCAAGCGTGTCGTCTTGGCTTCCGCTACTATGATGACTTCCGCTGGCTGGTTGGCGGCCAACCAGACAGGACCCGAAGAGTCAGGATCAAGAACCAGCTGATAGCAGGGTTGCACACAATTCAAGGCCTAAGGCTGCCCAGAAATGAGAGCAATCTGCACTTTGTCGATCCTGCGTTCGGGCGAACGACTAATCATGCAGCGATTATCGCGCGCAAAATTCCTTCGAGCATGGTGAAACTCACGGCCCAATCTCAAGCGTGGGATGTTAGTGAATTGAATCAACGGTACGCGCTCTATAACGTGGTTGACTGGCTCGATAGGGCGGTTGTCCTGTCTGTCGAGACGAAGGGGGGGAATGCCGACAGTTTCTCTTTGGACCTCCTGACATTCGACTGCATCATGCGGGCGGCCTCGGGCTACCTCCCAGACGGGTTCTATGGGCACGATATTCGCAGAATTATGAACTTTCTTGCTTTGCTCGCAGAACGGCGTGGCCCTGGCTACCAAGACACGATCGATGTCATGGTTAGGGGTCGCATGCATACGGTCACGCTTGAGGAGGGGGATGTGATAGTGGTTAGCGGGGTCGAAGCGTGAAAACACCGGATATATCTCAGCAACTGTTCGGTGGCGTACTCGTTGCCGACGGCGCCGGTCAATATCCAGGGCTCGAACTACTAAATCTTGTGTACGGGTGCCAAACGGACATTCTGTCCGATGCCGAAGCTCCTACATATATTAGGACTGGGCAAGACTTCGCGCGGCGTTTGGTTTGGGATAGAGAAAACTTTGTGGAAAGAAATCTGGCTGAGAATGCCTTTGTCGGCGAGGATTCCACAAATACCCTTGGTAGCCTACTAGGTAGTCTTCAGTTGAATGTTCCCGACCGCGGTTCGAAAAATTGGGAAGCTGCTCATTTCTTCCCGTACACACGGTCTCTGATTCACTGGGATGCGCGGAAGTCGCGCAAGGAGGACAGTGAAGCAAATGCCGACATACAGCGCCGATATCTCCGTGGGGGCGGCGCGCTGGCGCACAAAGTCCTACGTCGAGATCCAGACAGTGATCGACGAGAGCTCGTCCGTGTCGGATTCCGTGAACTTATGCCTGACCGAGAATCAACTGCACTCGATACGTTGGCTGCGGCACTTGCCTCTCATGGCCACCAAACCGGTCCCGTCACTGATGATATTGAGCAAAAAGCAGAGCCGAGAAACGATGTTCTGGATGATCACTTCAGAGACGGTATTGCATCGATTTTGTCTCATGTCGGGTTGTCCTCTACCGCACGGGTCAAAGCGATCATCAATTGGACTGGCTTCTGGCTTGCGATTTGTCAAAAGGATCGTGCTGCTTCCCGATTGGGTTTCCAACCTCCGGAAGTAATCGTCGATAACGGGTCGGGCCCCAGTCAGCTGAGGAGGGAGTCTAGCCGAGCGCTGAAGGATATCGCTGCCCAATTGGGGCGAGCCGCCGCGAGCTGCCTTCCCTCGGACGAGGGGCTCAAAACTAAATCCCGTCAAGATATTGTTGGCTTCTTCACCCGTACCTGCGCTTGGGTTGGCATGCTAAATTCGTTCAAGGGGCGCAGATACTTCGTCATGAGGCTGGACCTTTTGGAATCGTTGGTGATGGCGCATGTCCCCTCAGATTCTGAACTTTCGTTTGAGGATTTTGTAGGCGTGCTATGTGGAAATTACGGCTTGGTTCTCGGCCGTGACGGTGCGGCTCGAACAGACCTCCTAAGATATTTGGATGCCAGCGTGTTCGAGGATAACGAGGAAGCTTTTGCGTCTGAGCTGCAAGCCGCCGGCCTAATGCATGCGTACTCGGACGCCACTCGTATGGTCGGAACAAGGACTCTGAAATGACAGAATCCATCGTCGCCGAACTCGCCTACGCCACGGCAAGGCAAATCCTCTCGGAACCAATGATGAGGCAGAGCGACACCAATTCGGAGCCGCCTGCGCTTCGCCTGAAAAATCTATTGAAAGGCGAGGTCGAAGCATTTCTGCGGTACTGGATGAAGCGTGCTGAATACGACGGCCTACGGTACGTTACGGTCGTATTGGCTCACGACGCAGAAATCAATTGCGACGAAAGGTTTCTTGCAGATGCAGACAAGTCGATCACTTGGTATCGAAACCATAACACGGACGGCTTGATCTATGTACAGACGAAAGTGGAGTCTGATGAGCAAGGCTTAGAGTCGATGTTCACGATCCAAGATAGGAATTATCTTGATGGGTCGATTCGAACACAGAGGTTTGACCCAGCTCGCAAAGTCATTGAAATCGCCTGGGAGCAGTCGGGCGGTCGGGCGCGTCCGATGCCAGACAGACTGACGCACCTCTTGCTGCGGGTGCGCGATGATCTCCAAGCACGCGACGTAAGTGTATCCGTCAGAAACTTTGCGGCATTTGCCCTTGCCGCTAGTGAGGCGATTCATGCCACCAGTGACTATGCTATCGATGATCTAGAGCTCCGAGCCTCCGTAGGCCGGTCGCTACCCAAGCTTGGTCTCTTCCCTGATGAGCAGTGGGACGAAGACTCAAGTCCCGGGCGCCGGCTGCAAATAAACCACCGGCTGGCGGATCTCATGGACCCTAGCGGCGTAGCCGACCAAGAGCCTGCTGAACTGCGTGTAAAGGTCGATGCCACGGACTTCGTCGACCAGCACGGTGCTGAGCTGGACGCTGAGTCGCAGGCGGACTGGCGGGATGCCTGCATTTCATTTGTGGAATCCAAGACGGAAGAGTCGCGTCGCGCTGTTCCGTTTTACATCTACCGGCAGATATTCTCGGGTGTCCGTGCCACGGGAACTCCGCTCGGAGACCGCGTGCGAGAAGAGATCACGAACCGAGACGCCTCACACCTCGGGCATTTCGATGCGTTAAATATTCAGAATGATCTCAACGCGCGCGACGCTGAATCTGCCAGAAAGCTAGTTGAAGAGCCGCCGGCGTCCACTAGTGGAGTGGCGCTGCTCGATATTCTGTCGCCGGCTACCCAGAAACTGCTAAGCAAGCTCGCGTACCCGCGCGACCGGCTTTTCGGCAATCCATTCATCGAGATCGTGGAAGCGCTGCGCAGTTTCGATGCAGATGATCTTCAAGGGGCGACGTTGGAGCTGCGGTGCGGTCTCGCGCCAGCGGAAACGGAGAAGAACCCGTCAGTAGGGCTCTTCGCGCTGCTGTACGGGCCGACTCTTGCCGACATTGTGGAACAGTCACAGATCGACAGCGCTGGTGTCACTCTTTGGGTTGATCCTGCGCTCCTTGCGATGAAGCCCGCTCCCACTGTGGGGTCGGGCGCCCCTCCCGAGGGTGAGGACGAGACGGCAAGGCCAGTTGAATGGGATGGAGTGCCGGTCGAGATTGTCATCCGCCGGAGCCATGACGACGGAGGCGCGCTGCTGGAAGCGACGACGAATCTGCGATGGTGCCCGGAAGACCTCCAGTGGCTCGCCTTCGGCTGGTTGATGATCGCGGCAGATGACGCGGTCGGTACTTCCCAGATATGGGAGTGCGAGTCCAGTGACTTCGATGGGCTTGCAAAACAAATGGCTGCGCGGCTTGTCCCGCTATCTAGTTTGGTGAAAGTTCTTGACCGTGGTACGGCCTTCACCAACCCGATAGTTTCGTCGGTGTTTGATCTTCGCCGCGACTTCCTCCGAGCTGTCGCTCAAAAGGGACTCGAGGTCCGTCATATAGACGACTACGTCGGCGAATGGACGAGACAACTGTCAGTTGCCCGTAAGGAATTTGTCCCAGGTGGGGTTAGCGATCCGCACTTGCAGAGCCTGCTCTCTCTAGATGTTCTCCATAGCATCGAGTCATCGCGTAGTGTGATGATTTTCTCCCATCCTCTTCGAATCCGTTGGTATGCAGCGTATCTGCGTGAGCAAGCTGAGCTCTGTATGAGCGCACTTGATCGCACCCTTCAGTTGAATAGCGTGAACGAGGAACGTTACTTCGATGCGCTGCAACAACTTTCACCTCATGGTCACCCGCCAATTCTCTCCAATAGAAATCGAACGCTACTCATTCCCGTGGCTGAAAATGGCCTCTCGGAGACCTTCGCGGCGATTAAGCGTGAGGGTCACGTCACGAGTCTGTGGAAGTCTGAACTGGACACCGCTGCACTTGGTGAGATTGTTGGCGAGATCAGGAGCTACTTGCGCGCCCACCCCCATAAGCGCGACGGAATCAGTCTGGTCTTCATTTTGCCGGCTGGGGGTTCAGTGCCGTTCCACATAGTCGACATGGTTCGCCGTGACGTCGAGATGCGAGATCTCCAGGTGCAGTGCCACGTCCACGCGCCACGTGAGACTTGGGACTCGCTCGTCGAGAGCTTCCAAGTGTTGGATACGGCCAGCCGTATTGTAGGAAGTAAGCGGCTCAGCCCCCCGCTGCAGCTTGAATTGTCCGATTGGAATGGTGAGCTTAAGGCGGCGGAAGCGCTCGCGGAGAAACGGTTCGATATAGCCGTTGTCCCTAACTTCTTCGGCGACAAAGTCGATGTGCACGAATATTCAGACCCGCCGCAAGACCGACCTGGTTCGTTCCACCCTCTCTACGATGAATCGACCTTCGTTGACCGCGAGATGGCTGCGGGTTCGGTGTCGATAGTCCTACGCCCTGAGAGTGCCGATCCCGTGCTGGACGATTGGTCGACAACAAACGTCAGACTCTTCCGCTCGGAGGCGATCTCACCGCAGAACCCCGATTCAGTGGACTATGTGAAGCTTCGAGTTAGGTTTGAGGAGGCCGGTGAGCTTTTTGCTGCACTCCACGAATGCTGTCACTGGGTGGTAACCCTTGATCGGTACATTGGCCGTGACCAGATTGAAAGTTTGCCCCAACGACCAGAAGTGTTGACGGTTCGGGAGCATGTGGGGCCTAGTGGGCTGTTCACTCTGATTGTATCCTCTAACGCCGGAAAAAGTTTCGTGATCCAGAGGCTGCGTCGGAAGCTCGAACGGATCTCGGGGGTGATATCCGGTCTAGACAGTCAAGCGTTGGCTGTCCGAGTCTATGATGAGATCCGCGAGGTAGCGCCAAGCCTAATCCTGCGCTCGACGGGTGTGTCACGCATAACCGAGGAAGTTCTTGGTTTGATGGTGGCGAAGCGTATGGCCGAGCGGCATCGTCCCCCTCAGGGAAATGCGATATGGATCTCACTGGACGAGCACTCCGACTGGTTCGGGGGCGACAACGCTATTCGCGCGGACCTATGCCGAATTGATCTGGTCAGAGATGCCGGCAGGCTTCAAGTTGGAGTTTTGGTGGTCGAAGGAAAGCTGCGCAAACAGTACGACGCGCATGGCAAGCAGCAAGTGACTCGGACGCTCAAGCTTATTAGTGATGCGCTGACCACCGGTGATCAAGATTCGCCGAGACCGAAGGACGCGCAGTTCTGGCGCCACGAGATACTCGCTAGTATTCGTTCAGCCGTGAGTCGTGATGTCCATGAAGGGGTCGCCGACGATGCGGCGATGATCAATGAAGTTGTCCGCGAAGAATTTCGGGCTGGCGACTTTGATATCGCCTATGTCGAAGGCCTTTACTCGATCTGTATCTATGATCGCAAAGGTCAGCATACGCTCGATAGTTCCGGCAACGTGTTCACGTACCAGTCCTCGTCGTCGGAGGTCTTGGGGCTGATCGATGACAGGCAGATTCCGGCTGAAGAAAATTACTTCGGTTCGGAGAATTCGTCCGCCTCGGAGCAGCGCACCTCACCCTCGGATGGCGGGCCGTGCCAGCACGATGCGTCGTCCGGAACAGACGCTGCGCAGGCTAGCGGTCCGATGGGAAGCGACGACCCTCAATCAGGCTCGAAGTTTTCTGGGGTCGCCAACCAGCCGTCACGGATGAGTGATCGCGACCTTATCGGTATGTATCAGAAGATCCTTGACACCCTAGCCAGCTTCGACGTGTTAGTACACTCCCCAAAGGATGACAAACCGCCATACGTCGAGGGTCCGGCTTTTGTTCAGTTCCGAATCAAGCCCGGAGCTGGCGTCGACCCCAAGAGGATTAGCGAGCGTGACGGTGCGCTGCGGCTTGCCTTGAGCCTTGACGAAGGCAAGTTGCTTCGGTTTGCGATCGGTGGGGGAACGGTCAACATCGACGTTCCAAAGACCGACGCGGACCGTTACTATGTCGGCGCGGCTGAGTTGTGGAAGCGGTGGGCAGGCCGACCGGAACGCGGACTGTCCGTTCCTCTTGGAATAAACCAGCGTGACGAGGTGGTAGATATCGATTTCTCGTCGGCGAACTCGCCGCACATGCTGATTGGGGGTACGACGGGCAGCGGAAAGTCAGAGGCGCTGAATACAATTCTTCACGGGCTCATTCATTTCTACGGGCCTGATGAACTTCGTCTCGTACTAATCGATCCGAAGCAGACCGAGTTGCTTGCCTTTGAGTCTGCCCCACATCTCTTGGGCAGTATCGGGTCGTTCGATGATGACGCAATCGAATCACTGTCCAATGCGATTGATGAGATGCAAGAGCGATATGGTCTTTTTAGGGCGCTGAGAGTGCGGAGTCTTGTGGAGTATAATGAAGCAGTTTCGCCTGAAGAGCAGTTGCCATGGCATGTGATAGTACTTGATGAATATGCTGATTTGGTGTCTGAACTGGACGCCCGACGCAAAATCGAAGGGTATGTAAAGCGTCTCTCGCAGAAGGCCCGCGCTTGTGGCATTCACCTAATTGTTGCCACTCAGAAGCCGAGCGCAGAGAATATCAGCACTACTGTCCGGTCGAATCTCCCAGCTCAGTTGGCGCTTCGGTGCCGAGGCGCATCGGAGAGTCGGGTGATTATTGATGAATCTGGCGCAGAGAGCTTGAATGGCAAAGGTGATGCATTCCTGAAGGTCGCGGATCGACTCGAGCGGATCCAATGTGCAATTGTGTAATGTTCTTAGTAGTTGAAACTGCTGGAAGGCGCTACTGATCGGCTTACGGAACCTGTGCGCCGTGACAGCGCGAGCAAGCATGCCGCGGAAACTCGACACATGTCGGCACCTAGCCCCCTGCGGCGGAGCCCTTTGCGCTTCCGAGAGCGGAAAGGGCTCGTAGATCTGAGAATTTGGTTCGATGAATATTGATCCTCCCAAGGGCGCCTCGCGCCCGACGCCTCTAAGTGCCGCGGTCAGCAAGCAAATGAAGTGCATGCCTCGTGGTGACACCGGCGTGGAGCTTGCGCTCAGACGAGAACTCCATCGCCGAGGCTTGCGATTTCGGGTACATCTCAGGGCACTTCCAGGCACACCGGATGTTGCCCTCACGAAGGTGCGCGTTGCGATATTCGTCGATGGCTGCTTCTGGCATCGTTGTCCCGAGCATGGCACGTCACCGAAGAACAACTCAGCGTGGTGGGCGGCAAAGCTGGAAGCAAACGTCGAACGCGATCGCCGAAAGGATCGCCAGCTCATCGATCTGGGCTGGACGCCTATCCATGTGTGGGAGCACGAGGACCCAGCGGCGGCGGCTGAAGGAATCTATCGAATTTGGCGGGAACGAAAGAGCGCGCCGGCGAGTCGAAATAGGTGGTGTTGATTCTTCGTGGGAACCTGGTCTCAGTGAATGAAAGGGGGCTCTGTGCCTAAGCGCATGGCTAGCGTGACTCCGTCTGCGGCTCGCCTCACCGACTCCCTACGAGACATCGGGTATGACTTCAGTTCGGCCATCGCTGACCTCGTCGACAACAGCATCACTGCCGGCGCTACGCAGGTAAATGTTCTCATCGAGTTCGACGGTGGGGCGTCCCGGGTGTTCATCGCCGACAACGGACGTGGGATGACCTTGAACGGATTGACTGAGGCCCTCCGGTTCGGTAGCCGGCGCGCCTACGGGTTGGGCGACCTCGGACGCTATGGGCTCGGCTTGAAGACCGCTTCGTTATCGCAAGGGCGCTGTCTCACCGTCGTCACTCGGACTTCGGCTGAACGACGCGTGATCCAGACACGCCAGCTCGATCTTGATCTGATCGCGGAGTTTGATGACTGGTTGATCATTGAGCCGGACCGGACCGAGATCATCGAACGGGCTCGCAATCTCCTCGAGGACACTCCCGGGACTGTCATAGTGTGGGAGAACTTGGACCGGGTAGTGCCCGCGAAGAATGCTGCCGGCGGCTGGGCGAGGCGTCGTTTCGAGACGTTGCAGCATCGCGCTGCTCAGCACTTGGCCATGGTTTTCCACAAGTTCCTCAGCGGGGAGCGGTCCGGCGAAGCTTTGGTACTCACGGTCAACGGACAAAAGCTCGTCGCCTGGGATCCCTTCGCCCGTTCCGAGCCCGAAACGCGTGAATTGGTGGAGCAGGTTTTTGAGGTTGAGCACGGCGACGCGGCGGGGCAGGTCACCCTGCGGCGCTTCGTCCTGCCTGGCCGCGACCAGTTTAGTTCTCCGGTCGAGTTTGACCGCATGTCTGGGCCGCTCAAATGGAACCGGCAGCAAGGCCTGTACACCTACCGGGCCGGCCGGCTTGTCCAGTGGGGCGGCTGGGCGGGAGTTCGGGCAATCGACGAGCACACCAAGCTAGCCCGCGCGAGTGTCGAGTTCGACACCGACCTTGACGAGGCGTTCAACATCAACGTTGCGAAGATGCGGGTCGCGCTGCCGGGGCAGCTCCGGAACATGATCGAACGCCCGATCAACGAGCTGTGTGGACTGGCGGATGACCTCTACCGGAAGTCATCCGGCTCCAAAGGTGGTGGCCGGGACCGCCCCACTAACGACAATGCGGCTGCGGGCCTGGAGGTAGGGCTGGCACTGAAAGGAGCAGCGCTCGAGGCGGGCGAGATCGGTGCCTTCAAGCGAATCGCTGCAGAACTGCGCCGTACCGAGCCCAAGATTGCCAAGGCGTTGGGCTTGTAGGGACATCACGGGGAAATCAGTACAGCGTCGGATTCGACGTCAGGTTTATCTTGCCTTCGGCGCAGTGAGCACGCAACGGGCATTCGGAACACTCGGGCTTTGCCGGACGGCACCACCTATTCGCCAACTCGATCAGGCCCAAGTGAGCATCGCGGGAGTAGGTTCCAAAACCGACCATTCTCGCGACAGCGAGGCGCCCGTCGGTGAGGCGATTGCGACGGTCGACATCATTGTTCTGAAACCTGCCGGCGACTCGCAGGATGCCCTTGGTCACCAGTACGGGTTCCTCCGGCCCCGCCTCTGCGTCTTCCCTTGTCTCGACCGGCGAAGCGAGGACCGAGATATCTGCGACCGATTCGGAGAGATCAAGCTGCGACCGCAACTGGTCAGCTGTTCCGCTCAGGGCTTCCGGAGCGCTGGCGATTCGGTCGCATAGCGCAAAGACTCGCTCCAAGCGCGACTCCCGCCCGGTGTTTTCCACCATGAACGCGAGTTCCTCCCTGAACTTCCTGCGTTTCGCCGCGGGCATCGTCCATGGCTGGTCGTTCTCCCGTAACAAATTCCATGCGTGGCGGACGAGCGGCCCGGGTGCCCGGTCGAGTAACTCCTCGGCGGCGATCACAAGCCATCGGGACGGCGCCTTCCCGCTACTGGATCGCAGCCACGGCAAAGCGCGGACATGCCTAGACCTGCGCATCCATTTCGCCATCGTCTGCGCCGTCTGCCTCGTAGGCGGGCCGGCGTCTTTCGGATCCGCGAGTGACTCTCGGATCGCCTGGCCGATCGTGAAGCCGAGTTGGGGTGGTACCGCATTACCGATTTGTCGAAAAGCGGCAGATGGTGGACCGTCGAACCTGAAGTTGTCCGGAAATGTTTGGAGGCGGGCAGCCTCACGGACCGTCAATGTTCGACTTTGGCGCGGATGGATGTACCAATAACCATCCTTCGCGATATGTGCGGTGATGGTCCGGGAGAGGTCATTTTCGTTAAGGCGGTTGTATTTGTCATCGAAGATGTCCCCGCGGTATCTCTGATGCTCCCGATTCAAGTCGGTGTATTTCGTCGCGTGCGTCATCGATTCGAAAGCTTCGCGGTCGTCGTCGCGGACGGGTCGGGTGATGTGATCGAACACCTTGTCTTGATCAGCCGAGTTGACGTTGCTGCGCATTTCGCGTTGAAACGCTGTGATTGGGCCGCAGTATGCAGACCATCCGTGTTCCCCGCCTTCGGGGCGCCACCCACCCTCGACTTCAGGCAGGTCCCCGATGGCATTCCACACGGTGACTTTCCGTGTTGTTTCCGCGGGCCACCTGAATTCCGTGTTGTTCTGCAATGCCACAAGAATGAGCCGTTGTCTGAATTGCGGTACTCCGTAACGCCAAGTATCTACCACACGTTCCTCGACCGAGTAGCCCATCTGCTCGAGTTCCTCGACCATGCTGCGCAAGATGAACATCTCACGGTCGAGCGCCATGTCGGGGACGTTCTCCATGAGCACTGCCTTGGGCCGCGAGCGGTCCACGATTTCAAGGAAGGACCTCCAGAGGTCGCGGCGTTCGTCGTGGGGATCACGGAGCCCTGACTGCACCCGATGACGGATCATGGAGCGGCCGGCTTTAGAGAACGGCTGGCACGGAGGGCCGCCTGCAATCAGATCGATTTCGGCTTCCCGCATCAGGTCACCCAGTCGGGCTACGACATCTGGATCCGAGAGGTCCCAGTCGACCGACATACCGCCGAAGTGGTGTGCGTGCGTCCGGCTGGCGAACGGCTCGTGATCCGCTCCGAACACGACTTTGAAGCCCGCCCGCTCCAGACCCAAGCTCAGGCCGCCAGCTCCGCTGAAGAAGTCGGCAGCCAGGGGCGCTCCTGTAGCCGAGCGAGTTTGCTTCGCGTACTCCACGAAGGAATCGGGATTGTCGATGTGCTCGCTATGCGCCGCCAGATTGACAAAAGGCCCTCGGACGAGGCGTACCCCGTACCCGTGCTTGGGTTTCGGGGTCTTCGACTGCTGAGACGGCACACAGAAGACCATAGCCGGACACCCTGACTTCATCGGCTCGACTGGCGCTGCAGCTGCCAGATGGCGCTGGAGTGGGCGCGCGGAGAAGCAGGTGATATTGCATCGCTAGTCCCGTTCGCTCGGCGGCCCGCTCTTCCTGTTGAAGATTGGGCCTCCCTTACGTGTGGTCTTGGTGAAGAACTCGCTCATCGCCGCGCATCCCTCTGTAGCTGCGTTCAGCGCCTGTGTGGCAGTTTGCGGAAGCTATTTCGGCCGTGTACGCACTAAGATGAGCCGCCGCCGCGTAGACCGCGCCGCCGATGACCCAAATCGTCCCCGCACTGCTCATCGCGAGGCCGTGTGTACTGGTGCGGGCGGTACTCGGTGCCGCCGTGCCGCTGCTCTTCCTCCTCGGCGAGGCGGTCCTGTTCGTCGTTCGTATGGTGGCGGCGTTGTTGGGGCGATCCGCACTGCCACGCGTGCAGGGCATCGGGCTGAGCATCGCCGGGTCTTTCGCGATCGTTATCGTGGGGGCCGTCATCTACGGGTTCTGGATTCTGCGGTGATGAACGACCCCACGACTCCGCGAACCGGGCCGGTAACTTGGCGCGGCGGCACTGGCCAACATTCTGGTGGTGCAGTTCGCCGTGTAGATCTTTCTGCCGTGGTCCACCCTCGCCATCTACGTGCTGCCGCTACTGGTCGATGAATCTCGTGGTGGCCGTGGTGCTGAGGTTGTGCCAAGGGATTCCGGGTCAGGTGGGTCGCGGCATGCTGATCGGCCTGATCGCAGCCCCCGCGACCGTGATCGTCTTCCTGCCGGCCTCATGCTCGTGCAGGCGCTCGGACTCGTCTGAGGTGAGCAGGTCGACCACCGGGGGCGAACCCGTCACCGCGCCGTGCGCACCGCGAGCAGATGATGCGACACCGACGTCCCCTCCGCCAGCCGCTCGACTGCCTGCTCGATGAGCAGGTCCTGCCCGGTGAGCCGGGTGTGGTGCTGGTGCAGATGCTCACCCCAGGACCGCACGATGAACGTCTCGACGAAGGTGTGCTCGCGTTCCATGCTGCGGTAGAGCCGCCAGCGCGCAGCCCCGGTGCGTTGCCGGGAACGCCCCAGCACGGCGATCGCCGCCAGGAACTGGTCCTCGTTCTCGGGGGCGACCTGGTACTCGGTCGTCACCAGCACCGGCCCGTCGAGCGGTTCGGGTTCGAAGATCAGCGTCGGCTCCGGCCAGTGCGTCGACGGGGTCAGGTCGATGTTCCCGGTCTTGGCGTGCAGCGGCCACCAGATCGACGACAGCGCGCACACCCCGAGCATCGCGGCACTGACCAGCAGGCTGGTGACCGGCGACGTCGCCCCGGCCAGCAGCCCCCACAGCAGCGACCCCAGCGCCTGGCCGCCCATGAAGATCAGCTGATACACCGACAGTCCGCGGGCGCGCACCCACCCCGGCAGGCTCAGCTGCATCGCGGCGTTCAGCGTCGACAGGCACAGCAGCCAGGCCACCCCACCCAACACCAATACCACCAGCACGACCGCGAAGTGGTGCACCAACGCCAGCACCGCCGTCGCCCCGCCGAACCCGACCGCGGCGACGACCAGCAGGGTGTTCTCCTCGAACCGGGCCCGCAGCCGCGACAACGCCACCGCGCCGAGCACCGCACCCAGGCCGAGCGCACCCAGCAGCACCCCGTAACCCGAGGCGGACAGGCCCAGCTGATGGTCGGCGATCACCGGCAGCAGCCCCCACAGCGCGCTGGCCGGCGCGATGAACAACGCGGTGCGCAGCAGGATGCGCCGCACGATCGGGGAGCTGCGGATGAACCGGCCGCCGGCGCTGAGCGCCGACAGCGCCCGCTCGGCGGGGAAGTTCTGCTCGGCGGCTGGGGAGCGCCACAGCACCAGCACCACGACGATGCCCAGGAACGACACCGCGTTGAGCGCGAACACCACCGTCGGCCCCGACAGCGACACCAACGCGCCGGCGATCGCCGGGCCGACCGCGCGCGCCCCGTTCATGCTCATACTGCCGAGTGCGGCGGCTGCCGGAACCTGATTGGGCGGAACGAGATCGGGTTGGATGGCCTGCCAGGCCGGCGCGGTCAGCGCCTGGCCGCAGCCGATGAGGAACAGCAGCAGCAACAGCACGGTCGGGGTGGTCAGCCCGGTGCCGGTCAGCACCGCCAGCAGACCCACCGCCGCGGCCATCGCGCCCTGGGTGGCGATCAGCAGCCGCCGGCGGTCGACCAGATCGGCCAGCACGCCCGGCGGCAACGCCAGCAGCATCACCGGCAGGGTGGTGGCGGTCTGCACCAGTGGCACCAGCACCGCCGCCCGTGGGTCGTTGACCAGCATCCACTGCGCACCGACCGTCTGCATCCAGGTGCCCAGGTTGGAGACGAACTGCGCGATCCAGAGCGCACGGAAGATCGGGGAGGCGAGCGGCGCCCACGTCGACACCGGCGTCCTGGTGGTCATGGTCTGTCTCCGGATCGCCTCACACCCGACCGCCCGTCACAGCGCGAGGTGAAGCCGTAGCGCGTCATCGAGTTCTGCGAGCTCCTGTGTCGAGACGCGGCCGACCCGTTCCACGAGGCGCTGCGCGGCGACGGATCTGACTTGTTCTGCCTGAGCCTTGGATGCGACGGACAGGCCGCTGTTCGCTACATCCAGCAGTACCTGGAACGGGTAGATCGTGTCGGTGTTGCTGGTCACCGGTACGACGGTGATCACGCTGCGGCGGCGCCTGGCGGCAGCGGCATTGGCGCGGTCATTGCTGACGATGACTGCCGGCCGGGTCTTGTCGGCTTCGCTTCCGCGAACGGGTTCCAGGTCGACCTGCCAGATCTCACCGCGGCGCATCGCCGAGGCCGTCCTGGGCCGTGGCTTCCCAGCCGTCACCGTCGGTGTCGCGGGACCAGTCGTCCCAGGCTCGCGCGTAGTCGTCTTCCAAGGTCGGGTAGCGCAGCATCTGCACCGCCTTGTGGATGGCCGCCGACCGGGAGGGCAGCCCAGCATGCTCGACGTACGCGTCGACGACTGCGACATCGGCGTCGGACAGGCTGATACTGAGTTTCATACCGCAATGCTACCCTGGTAGCAACTGCACGCCGGGTCTTGCGGGCTCGAAAGGCGGTCGGACTGCGCGGGCATCATCCGGGATCTCGTTTCACAAAGTCTGCGAACGCGCCCTGGCCACAGTGACTTCCGGCAGTTCGCCGTCGAGATCGGTGCCCTCGACCTGAAATGAACAGGAGCTCACGACCCCAGCGCGGCGCGCAATCGCTTGGCGAACCTGGCCCGCTGCCTGCCTGCGGTCCTCTCGCGCGCCGCACGGCCACATCGATACCCAATGTAGACGCCGACCCGCTACTCGGGGGCGAAGTCTTCCGACCGGAGGCGTTCCAGCGCCCGGCCGTCGGCGAGTTCGCCGCGGTTCTCCGGATGCAGCCAGTAGTGCCGGAGCATCCAGTACAGCGCCGCGCCGTTGGTTGCGTAGCCGCTGGCGCCGGTCACGACGATGGGACGCTCGGCGTCCCTGACGAAGAACGAGATCGGTTCGCGGCGGGGTTTCTGTGGGGCGGTGTCGGTGATCGCGGTGACGTCGTCCCACTCCGCTGACCGGATGTGAAAGAGCTCGGTGGTCTCGATTCCGCGGGGTGTCAACCGGAGATAACCCAAGCCATGGACCACGAGGACGCCCAACCCCAACACCATCAGCACCAGCAGTGTCGACATGTAGAGCGGCTCGTTGGCGCGGTCCGCCGAGGAGAAGGGGAGCTCCTCGCCGTCGCGGTTGCGGAACACCAGGGTCAGTGCCGATGCGACGGCGCCACCGAGGAAGCAACACGCAACGAGCCCCCCGGCGAACCGGTCGGGACGGAATGTGATCCCGGAACGCTCGACGGTTCCGACCAGCCTCCCCGAGCGCAGCCTGCCGACGGCGATGGCCGACAGCGCGCCCAGGGTGGCCAGCGCCCATCCGCCGGCGACGGCCGCGGCGAGTAGGTCGCCGCGGCCGAGCGCTCTTGCCAGCTGCACGACGCTGACAACCGCCATCGCTGCGAACAGCAGAATGCCGAATGTCGCGAGGATGACTCGCCGTGACCAATTCGAGGGCGTTGGCAGTTTCGCTACTGACAAAACTTCTCCCCGACCGTTGTGCCGACCGACCTCATCCATTCGCCAGCGCCCCAGGCGCCGATGACCGCTAAACCGGGCATGGTAACGGCCTGCGCACCCGGGATGAAGGAGCCGGCAAAGGCGCCACCCGTCGCGCCTGCGACTTCACCGACCACCCCGAAACCACCCGCGAACCCCGTCACGCAGCGGTCATACGGCGTTTCGGCCGCGGCGACGGAATAGATGGTGCTCATGATCCCGATCGCGGGTCCACCGAACTTCGCCCCCTTCCCGACGTTCTCGACGGCGTCCATGGACAGCATCGGCAGCCGTCCCCCGCGACTGATGTGCGCGTCCAGGCCGGTCAGGGCGCCGCTGGCCACCGTGGGCACCGGGCCGGTGAAGAACGGGTTGTCCGGCGGAACGATGCCGCCACGTCCGTCGGGCAGGGTGAACCCGGCTGTTCGGACACCGTCCGGTGTCTCCGTCGCGGTGAAGATCGTCCCGTCGGCCCACTCGATCTCGGTTTTCGCGATGCCCTCGAACGTCGTCCACGACTGTCCGCTCGATATCACGTCGCCGTCCGGGCCGTAGTGCGTGTGGGAGCCTGCCGGATATTCCGGCGGACCGTATTCCCAGAAGACGTGCTTACTGCCGTCCTGGATGGTGAGCGTCTTGCGGAACTCGTCGTCGTTGACGATCTCCTCGTTGGTGTCGCGCACGGTGGTGGCCATGTCCTCCCCGCGCATCACCGACTGCTGAAGCAGCCCGAGAGGTTCGCCGGGATCGGGCACGTCGTCCTGGGGTTTCTTCGCGCCGGACAGCATCATGTCGCCGAGCCCACCCGGTGTCGGCGCTGTGAAGCCGAACTCCCGCGCTGCGGCGGGCAGCGCAGCGGTCGTGCCGTCATCGGCCTCGCCGACAGCCAGGAGCAGCTCGTTGATGACGGCCTGCTCGGAAGGGATCTTCTGCATGAGTAGCGCGACCTGTTCGGCCGACAGCGGCGCCGGTTTGATCAGCACCACCCACTGGTCTGTCACGTACAGTTCGCCGAGGTCGATCTCGTCGGCTTTGGTCAACAGCGCGGTTCGCGCCGCGCCCAACGAGTCCGCGCCCTGCTGTAGCGCCTCACCGATCGCGGTGGTGGAGGCGCTGAGGCTCGACGCCACATGGTCAGCGCGAGTGAACATCTCCGACGCCGCCTGGTGCGCCTCACCTTTCCATGACCGCGTTTCGGGCATGAGTTTCAGGTTGGTGTTGATCTGGTCCACTGCGCGCTCGACAGTCCGGCCGGCAGCACCCACCGCAGGCCCTGTGAAGGACAATGAATCAGGGTTCCAGCTGGTCAGCCGGGAGCGGGAGGGAAGCACGGTCAGCGGGCTCGCGGGACACCGCTGGCCAGTGAGGTGTCCGTCGCAGTGTCACCCGAAGCGACGCCACAGGACGCATCCGAACGGCGCCCTCCCCATCGGCGTAAGCCATCGCGACAACAGAGTCGATCAGCATCATTCCTCCCCTGGTCCCACTCTCAACGTAACGGACGCCAGGCAGGGGGGATGACGCCAATCCACCGGCAGAGGGCTGATCCATCATCAGGGAAAGCGCCGTTCTCTCCGGCGCTCAGGGCAGTCAGATCGGTGTCAACGTCCGGTCAAATCGTCGATCGCGAACTCCATCGTCGCCGGGGTGCTCACCCGGACCCTGTCCCCGGACAGTGCCGTGACCCGCCGGTAGTCGTTGCCGTCGAGGCGAAAGGCGACAAAGCGATCGTCGCCCGCCGCGTCGGGGTCGACGATCCAATAGCGTTCGATGCCCGCCGCGGCGTACTCGTGCACCTTCGTCACGTGATCGGTGCCGCGAGAGCCCGGTGAGACGATCTCGACGACGAGGACGACGTGCGTCGCCGCGACTCGGGCGGGACGATTCTCGAAGACCCGGTCCGGAACCACGACGATGTCGGGGTCGCGGACACTCGGGGGGAATGCCGCGCGGGTGATCACCTCGATCTCGGGAAGTGCCTCGAGACCGTCGGGCAGATGATCGTCGAGGAGGCGGGTGAGTCTCTTGGAGATGCGCTGGTGCCAGAGGTCTGGCCGCGGCGACATGGTCAGGGTCCCCTCGTGCAGTTCCCACCGTCGCGTCGGGTCGAGTTCCAGCGCATCCCATTGCTCGAGGGTCAGCAGCCCAGGAGGGACGTGGGCGATGTCAGACATCGCGCGCCTCCTTTCGCACTTCGGTACGTGCAGATTACCCGCGACAGCGGTCGCCTCCGACTCTTGTGGGAGCCGCTTACACGAAGCGGACGCGACGGTGTGTTATCCACAGGCGCCGTCCTTCCGGTTGGGTTCGTGCGTCGACATGTCGGACCCGCGACGGACGCTCAACTGACACGGGCGCGACCCCAGTCGCGCCAGGACAGATGGGGGCCGACATGGGCAACAGGGCGAACTTCGTCGTCGTCAAGGACCAAGACTGGCAGCTGTATTACTCGCACTGGGGTGGTTGCCGCATGCTCGACGCTTTGATCGGCGGACCCGACCTTGCCGTGCGGTACGCGGACTCGCTGCGGCGCTGCGAGAAGAACGACTGGTGCGACCCGCTGTGGGCCGATGGCGGTGCGGTGGTGGATCTCGACCGTCGCCGCGTGGTGTTCTTCGGCGACGAGGTCATGGTGGGGATGAACGAGCGTCGCGCGATGCTGGAGGTGCTCGCCGCGGTGTGGCCTGGTTACGACATCTGCTGGGCGTACGACGGGACCGCCGAACTGGCCGGCTATGTCGGTGCCGAGCTGCGGCCGCAACTGTGGGATAAGGCGCCCACACTGAAGTTGGCTCGCGGACGAAACCACCTGTGCCATCTGGTATCCGTCGTCGACGCCACGGGTCAGCTGCGCTTCTGGCCGCTGTGGTGGGACCTCAGCCAGGCGTGGCACGGTCCGGCGCTGCTGGACAAGCTGCCCGGCCCGGGAATCCGGCGTATCCGGCTCGGCAAGATCCCCGAAGGCGGTGTCCACATCGACGTCCCACGAAAGACAGTGGGGGCGTGGCAGACCAACGACGTACTGGGCATATTTGCCGAGTTGGCCGAGCTGTGGCCGGGTTGGCACATCGAGTGCTGGCAAGACCGCTTCGAAGAGCACATCCGACAGTGCGACGGAGCACTGCGCGTCCCTGAATTGGACGTGGCGGCCGGAATCGAGAATGTCCAGAAGTGGATCGGCAAGCGGGTGTTCCAGCGCTTCGAAGACAGCCCGGCCGGACAGATCGTCAAACTCGCCGAGATGCTGGCGCCCGACGCGCCCGGACTGGTGGTCGCCGAGGACGCCGTGTTGAACTGTGCGGTCCGCCCCACGTCCCCCGAATGGGCGCGGTTCGTCACGGCGTGCGATCGGCTGCGGGGAGCCAACGCCAGGTCGGCCTGACAACATCGGCGCCACTATCGAGGCTGGAAATCTCGACGGGGCGATGGGGTCGTGTCCTCCGCGCCAGAATGGCGAACGGCGGCGTACTACCGTGACGGCTATGTCCAAGTCCAACCGGCAGCGCCGCGCTGCCAAGCGTCGTCCGGCGCGACGGCGCGCGAACCTCCCCCATCGCGAGCCAGCCGAGCCGGATCTGTTCACCGACGTGCGGATGGCGATCGCCGACCCAGACCCGCTGCACCTGCTGACCTACGTCAGCTCGCTGTTGGCGGCCATCGATCCGCGGGAAAGCCAACATCCGTTCGCCCGGGCCCAGGCTGAGGACACGCCGACCCGTGAAGACCTGGCCGCGATGTTCATCGACGTCGCCACCCCGGAGACCACCGCGCTAATCGCCGTCATCGCGGCCGTCTCCGGTGACGACGAGATGCTGCGTGCCCGGATCCGGCGGGAACTGGCCGGCCGCGGCCGCATCGAGCCGCAGTGGCTGACCCGGCTGGCGCAGACGTCGACGTATCGGGCGGTGCGGATGGGGCACATCCTCGGCGACGGCGACAACATCATGCTCGGGGTGCGGCTGGCCGGAAGCTACGACGTCACCGCCGTCGTCTACGTCGACCACCACCTCGGCACCCTGGTCAAGGACGCCTTCGTGGTGCCCGAACCCGTCGCGGAGATGGTGACCCAGTATCAGCGGATCGGCGACGACCCCGACTTGACCTGGGAGGAACTGAGCCTGGCCGATGCCCGCACGTGGCTGGAGGAGGCTATCGAAGTCGCCGCGGCGACCTTCCCGCCCCTGGAGACCGAGTCGTGGCCCGCATGCCGTCCGGTGCTCGAGTGGCTCATCCGCGAACTTCCCGGCGGCGGAACCGGATACGCACGCCCCCAGTGGGATCCACCCCAGCTCGCCCGGCTCGCCGACCGGTTCTTCACCTCGCGGTGGGGATCCGAACTCGACGACGCCGACAATCGCGATCTGCTCGAATCGCTGTTGTGGTACGCCACCGACTACGGACCGGGGGATCCGCTGCGATGGAGCGCGGTCAAAGCCGAGATCCTGTTGGGTGACTGGCTACCGCGCAAGGTGATTGCACCCGCTGCATATCTGGCACTGGCACCCGACCTGTTACGGGCCTTTGTCCGCTTCGCCCACGACGAGGCCGGGGTCCGCCCCGACCTGACGGACGAGACCCTGGCCGCGATCGACGCATGCAGACCGCAGTTTCGCCAGGCCATCGACTCGGCTGTTCCAGCAGGGGCGGTAGCGTTGCTGTCCGCCCTATCCGGAGGTGACGCGGATTCGTTCGAAGTGTCGCTGCTGGACCGCCTCGCGCGTGACGTCGGCGGCCGTGAACAGTTGATGGGACTGGACCCGGCACCGCTTCCGGACGAGCCGTTTCAGTGGGCCGGCATTCCCGACGACGTGTCGGCGAAAGTGGCCGAGGTCCTCGCGTTGGCCGATCAGTGTTGCACCGAACTGCTCAACGTCGAGTACCGCACCGCGTGTCGGCGCGTGCTTGCTCGGGTCGCGTCCGTCGACCCTGCGTTCTTTCGGCGGAAGGGCCGGGTGGAAACAGCTGCCGCAGCGCTGGTCTGGATTGTCGGCAAGGCTAACGGTCTCTTCGGGCGACTGCCTGGGCACGACGTTCACCTTCAGGTCAAAGATGTGACGGGCCACTTCGGCCCCGGCGCCGGCAGTGTCTCCCAGCGCGCCGCCTCGATGCTGCGCGCCGGGGGCTTCGCCGACGACACCTACGACGTCTCGCTGGGCTCGCCGGAGTTCCTGATCGCGGCCCAACGCCAGTGGCTGGTGACCCGGCGGGACCACGCTCGGCACCTGGCAATGCAACTGGGCTGATCACAATGGCGTCAAACCGTATGAACCGCGAGCAGTTCTTCCGAGTCGTGGCACCGCTCGATGACGACCGCCTGCGCAAGGCGCTGTGGAACGTGTACTGGCGTGGCACCGCGGACGTTCGCCAGCGAATCGAGGCCGAACTGGCCGGCGATGGACGTGCCCGTCCTGCACGTGCGGAGAAGGCCGCGCTCGACGCCCAAGCGATCGGGGTGGAAGTCGACACCTTCGTGTCGCTCGCGCGGGCTGGTGCCTACCTGGGCAGAGATCGGCGGGTGACGCCGCGCGAGCGGACGCGATGGCGGTTCGAGTTCAAGCGGCTCGCGACCGCCGCCGAGCGGGCGCTGCGTGCCGAAGACCCCGGCCCTGCCGAAGCGGCCCTGGAAAGTTTGATCGATCTGGCTTGCGAAACAGCCGGTTACGATTACTTCCGGTCCGACGACCCGATGGCGGCGGCCGGGTTCGTCGTCTCCGATGTGGTTTCGGTGCTGTGGACCTCGAGGCTGGAGCGCCGGGGATTTGCCGCGTTCGCCGACAGCGCGGCGCCACAGTTGATTCGATGGGAGTCCCGCTACGGATGGACCCGCCGTGGGGACGGCCCGGTGGCCGCGAAGGAAACTACGCTGGCGGTGGTGCTCGCCCGGATGTTGCGGGTCGCCGACACCTGGGAGCGTTTCGCCGAAGCCTATCTGCAGGCGCTGGACACCGCCCCGGCCGCCGGCACGCGCGGCCTCGGGCGTGGCAAGAACGAACGGGCCGATGCACTGGCGCAGTGGCACGAATTGCTGCTGGGCAATCTCGAGGACGCCGACGGCGGTGTGCTCGACCAGATCGCCGGCCACCCCGCCTTGGACGGACCGGAGCAGATTTTCCTGTCCGCCCGCCTCGCCGATCGGCGGGGCGATACCGCCCGCGCCTGCGATCTTGTCTCGCAATGTCTGCGAAGACTACCTGGTCACAGCGACTTCCGACGATTCGCCGCCGAGATCGGCGCGCCAGTTGCGCAGTGAGTGGGGCCCATATCGCCGAAACGGCGGGTGTGCCTACGTGCTGTCGCCGAGTTCGATGCCGAGGCGGGCTGCCGGCACGCTCAGCCCGGCTGGTACCGCGCACGGTACTGAAATTGGTACCTTGGCTGGCATGCCGGCTTTCAACGTCACCTTCACCGACGAAGAGATGGAGCAGCTACGCACCGCTGCCGCGTCGGCGGAACTGTCGTTGCGGGCTTTTGTGCACCGCGCCGCCCTTGACGCCGCCAGTGAGCACGCACGTCGGGTCCGCGCGGCCGCCCGCATCGTCGCCGAACGGAGCGCCGAACTCAACCGCCGCCTGGCGTGACCGAGTACCTCGATCGGGAAGACGTTCTGGTGGCCGGGGCCGCGGCCGTGGGAATCGAGGTGCGGGTCGCCGACTACGGATTGCTTGACGCTGCCGAGGCGCGGCCGCAGGCCACCGCATTCGGAGTCGACGCCTACCCCGATCTGTTCACCAAGGCCGCGGCGCTTCTGCAGTCCCTGGCCCGCAACCCTGCGCTCGTCGACGGGAACAAACCAACAGCGTGGGCCGCGGCGTGGACGTTCCTGTCCATCAACGGCATCGGACTCTCGCCCGAATTCGATGTCAATCACGCCGAGGACGCCAGCCCCAGCGCGGCGCGCAGCCGCTCCGCGTCCATCCCGACGCCGCCCTCCAGAACCGGGAACGTGTCGAGCAGGGCGATCAGGTCGCCGCGCCGGGTCGGGTCGTCGGCCGCCTGACGCGGGGTGTAGCCGTCCAGCGCCGGAATGGGCTCGTCGAGCCACGCCGCCTCGTAGCGGCGGATGGCCTCGGCCATTGCTGCGACGACCGCCGGATCGTCACGATCGACGGCGGACGACCCCGACCCGGGCATCGTGCTCGCCAGTTCGGCGACGTCGGCGGTGTCGCGCAGCGGTCGGCGGACGTCGTCGAGCACAGACATCGACGGGTCGAGATCCGCGATCGCGGCGAGCACCCGGTCCATCCGCCTCTCGCTGTTGGTCTGCACGGTCAACCTGTCCCCGTCGAGGGTCAGCGTGGCGCTGATGTGACTGTTCCCATGGGTCATGACGTGCTCGAGCCACGCCGGGGTGTCCTCCTCGACCCGGTCGAAGGCGGTGTCGAGCAGGGTTTCGATGTCTGCGTTGACGCGCAAGGTTGCCTCGCAGAGCATCAGCAGATCACCCTCGGTGTTGACCATCGTCGGCGGGGCGAAGCGACGGCTCAGAAAGTCGACCAGGTCCACCGGGTCGGGGTCGGAGTCGAGCAGGCCGATCAGCTGGTCGCGTTCGTGAAGCGCGACAGGCTCTATCCCGCCGAAGAACTCGTAGGTTTCCGACGTCGGCGTCACCCGGGTGCAGATCAGCTGCCCCGGCCTCAGCTGTCGGCTGGCTGTCCGCTCGTGAACGTCGTACACATCGCCGGTGCGGACGTCACGCACCCGGACCCGCCGGCCGGCCTCCACCTCGTGCACCTCGAACAGCGAGCGCGGTGACAGCAGCCATTGCTCGGCGAGCAGCCGCTCGTCGTCGGGCAGCAACACACCGCGGGTGGCCAGGAAGTCCGCGAACGCGCCGCCCTCGAACAGGACGGCGTCGACGAAGAGGGGATCCTCAGGAAGTTCGTCGTCCTCGCCCAGGTATGTGTCCCGCGCGTCGGCGACGTCTACGAACAGGTCACGCCATGACGTCACGAAAACGTGTTGGCATGCTTTGAAATACAGCCAACCCACGCGATCGTCCAGCGATAGCTGTTCGCGGCCCAGATGGCATTTCTTGTACTTGCGTCCCGAACCGCACCAGCAGACGTCGTTGCGTCCGAGGTCATCCCGCGCGGCGGGGCGGTGTTGTTCGAGCAGTTGTGTCAAGGGATGATCCGGCTCGGTGCCGGCCCGGCGCAACAGAGCCAACGCTCGCTCGGCGTCACCGCGGTCCGAGGCGAACCGGGCCAGATCGAACAACGTCAGGGGCCATTCGGTGTCCATCGACTCGGCGGCTAGGTACTCCCGCTCGGCCTCCTCGATCTGGCCGGTGAGCTCCAGCGCGACGGCGCGCAACCAGCGCAACGCCACCCGCGCGCTGCGCGGCACCTGCGGTTCGAGTGTCTCGGCGAACAACCCCAGTGCGGCGGGGGACCCGCCGTTGCCCACCGTCTCGTTGCGGAACAGCTCTGCGAGCAGAGGCTCGGCCAGTGCTGCACCGAACTCGGCCATCAAGTCGCCGTAACCGCTGTCATCCGCGGTGGGCGCGTCGTCCTCGACGGGTTCGTCGGGAACTTCCACGAGCCGGGTAAGCATGTCCGACATCTGGTCGTAGATCGCCATGAGCGTTCGCAGCGCCAGTGCGTCGTCGGGCTCGATGTCATGGCGCAGGGCCAGCCGGTCGCATTCGCGCTCGAAGCGCCATTGATCGAAGTCGAATTCGGGCCGCGCCACCATGCCGTGACGGCGCACCAGGCCTTGGCTGTCGAGGATCTCGGCCAGTGGGGGAGTCGGCTCGGCGAACAGCGTGGGGTCTGCCACGCAGAGCTCCAAGATCGTGGAGTCCAGGGTCGACGGCTCATCGGTGGGCAGGGATGCCGCCAGCCGTGCACCAACGTCCACCGCAGGGTGCATCGCCTCGACCGGTTCCAGGAGCAGGCCGGCGTCGGACAGCCGCACGCCGATCAGATCCCCGTGGGAGATTCCCAGCCCGCGAAGGGTTCCTGGCTCCAGCATCAACACGCCCGGCTCAGCGATGGACTCCGGGGAGATGCCTCGCTGATGCAGTAGGTCGTCGTCCCAGCCAGGAACCGCCAGAACGACAGGTGAGCCGTCGACGAGGCGCTGGTAGCGGTCGTGGTGGCACAGCTCGGTGATCGTGTCCAGATTCGGGGCGACCGGGAGTACGTCGGCGGCGATCTCGTCGGCGTCGACGCGGTGCGTGAAGATCCGGCCGGCCAGCACGGTTGGCAGCCATACCCAGCGGCCGTCGTCCATATCTAGTACCGGCTGGTTCAGTTCGTCGAGTCCCGCATTCGCGACTCTCACCGCGTCGGGGATCCCCTCGGCCTGCAGCCGCGCAACGATGTCGTCTTTGCTCAGCGGGCCGTGCTCGATGAGGACCCGTGCTACGTCGGTGATGTCGCCATCTGCCACGGTTGGAACCCTACGCGCGTTGGCTCCGGCGTTGAGGCTGCGCTAGCGGCGGGGGTTGCGCCCGGTTCGCCGCCGTGGCTGCAGCGGCAGCGATGGCAGCAGTGTCGATGCCGGCCGCTACCATCGCCCAGACGGAGGGGGACGTCCGCATGACCATCACCGTGACCGAGACACCGCGGCTGGCCAACGGCGCCGAGCGGCGGGTCTACCAGCTGCTGATCGACCAGCTCGAGCCCAACGATCTGGTCATTCCCGGCAAGCGGGTCACCGACCACCTCAAAGACCACGAGGTCGACTTCTTCGTCGCCATCGAGGGTGTCGGCATCGTCTGCATCGAGGTCAAGGGCGGTGAGGTCTGGCACGACGGGCAGACCTGGTGGGTTAAACGACGCGGGCACGAGCACAAGGCAGACCCGGTGCGGCAGGCCCGCGAGGCCTGCTACGCGCTGCGCAGCTTCGTCGAGAGCGACCCGGCCTGGACCCAGGGCCGGTTGCGCTGGGACCACGTCGTCGTGCTGCCCAACACCGACCTGCCCGAGGGGTTCGCGCTGCCCGAATGCCCCCGCTGGAAGGTCATCGACCGCACCGACCTGCCCGAGATGGTGGCCAAGCTGCGCGAGATCCTGCTCGGCCAGGAGCTCGACCGGCCGCTGCTGACCCGCGAGGGCGTCGGCGAGCTCGGTGAAGCGCTCAGCGGCCGCGGCCTGCCGCAGCGCAGCGTCGTGGCCCGAGCCCTGGAGAACGAGGACGCCGCCGACGTCCTGACCGAACACCAGTCGGTCATCCTCGACGCGGTCCGGCTGCTGAACCGCGTCGAGATCCGCGGCGGAGCCGGCAGCGGCAAGACTTTCCTGGCGATGGAGCAGGCCCGCCGGCTCACCCGCGACGGCAAGCGGGTCGCGCTGGTCTGCTACTCCCACGGCCTGGCGTCGTATCTGGAACGCATCACCGACACCTGGAACCGTCGCCAGCAGCCCGCTTACGTCGGCGAGTTCCACGACCTCGGAAAGGCCTGGGGCGCACCCGAGGGCCCCGACGAATCGCTGCGCACCGAGGCGACCGTCCAGTTCTGGGAACGCGATTTACCCGCCCAGATGGCCGACCTGGCGGCACAACTCGAACCCGGCCACCGGTTCGACGCGATCGTCGTCGACGAAGCCCAGGACTTCGCCGACGCCTGGTGGGACCCGCTGCTCGGCGCGCTCAAGGACGACGAGACCGGCGGCATCTATGTGTTCACCGACGAAGGGCAGCGGGTGTTCAACCGGTTCGGCTCACCGCCGGTACCACTGGTCCCGCTGATCCTGGACCACAACCTGCGCAACACCCGCCAGATCGCCAACGCATTCCAGCCGCTGGTCGACCACCCGATGCGGTTCCTCGGCGGCGAGGGCCCGGCGGTGCGCTACGTCGCCTGCTCTGCCGACGACCCGATGGACGCCGGCGACGACGAGGTCGAACGCCTCCTCGAGGAAGGCTGGCGCCCGGAGGACGTCGCGCTGCTGACCACCGGCTCCCGCCACCCCGAACAAAAGGAACGCCAGGCCGCCGGCAACACCGCTTACTGGGACAGCTTCTGGGACACCGAGCAGGTGTTCTACGGACACGTGCTCGGTTTCAAGGGTCTCGAGCGGCGCGCTGTGGTGCTCGTCGTCAACGAGCAGGCAGAGTTCGAGCGCTCCCGCGAACGCCTCTACGTCGGATTGTCCCGCGCCCGCGACGAACTCGTCGTTTGCGGGGACCCGGACTTTCTTCGCGACGTCGGGGGACCGGACCTGGCACGCCGGCTGAACATCGCGGGCTGACCCGGCACTTCGCTGTGGGCGTTGCCGCCATCATCGGAGCGTCGTCGACGGGTCCTGCCTGAGTTGGTCTCTACGGCCAACACTTCACTCGGGCCGCCTTGAAGTGCGCCATCACCGCGCTGACTCTGCTGCCGGCATGACCGACAGCCCCGCCCATGCCGGCGTGTCCTTCGCGATGTGTTGGGCAGAGTCCGCAATGGGAACTCGCTGGTATCCTGATCCCATGAAGGCTGTCATCGATTCCGGTGGTCGGGTCGTTCTGCCCAAGCAACTGCGTGACGCGTTGGGGCTGGCCCCTGGTTCGACGGTCGATATCTCTGCGTATGGCGGTGGGCTGCAGATCGTCCCGGGCGGGCGAACCGCACGACTCGAGCGGGACGACGACGGGCGCCTGGTCGCCCGGGCTGACACAGTCGTCACCGACGAGATGATGTTCGCCCTCATCGACGCGGGACGGCGCTGAAACCGGTGCCGCCCGCAGCCGTCGACACGAGCGTCGCGGTGCCACTGCTCGTCGCCTCGCATCCGCACCACGCCATGGTCGCCACGTGGGCGAAGGGCCGAACTCTTGGGCTCTGCGGGCACGCATTGGCCGAAACCTACTCGGTATTGACGCGCCTGCCCGGCGATGCTCGCGTCCACCCCGCCGATGCGGTGGCACTGATCGACGAGAACTTCGCCGCTCCCCTTCAACTCGGCGTACGCGCCGCGCGCGCCGCCCATCGCGAATTCGCCCGAAAGGGCATTGCCGGAGGCGCGACCTACGACGGACTCGTCGCACTGGCAGCCCGTGAGCATGGTGCCATCCTGGTCACCAGGGATGCGCGCGCCAGATCGACCTACGAAACACTCGGAGTGGGCACGGAAGTGCTGGCAGATGGCGCCGCGCCATGACGGCGTGATCGACAGCCCGCTTCTGGCTACTGCAGCGCGATGTCATGCCCCGGCCCCCGCTCGCCCTGCGGCCGGGGGCCGAAGTAGCGGCGGTCGGCTTCGGCGATGGTGACGTCGTTGATGCTGGCCTCGCGGCGGCGCATCAGGCCGCTGTCGTCGAACTCCCAGAGCTCGTTTCCGTAGCTGCGGTACCACTGGCCGGCGGCGTCGTGCCATTCGTACTGGAAGCGCACCGCCATCCGGTTCTCCCGGAACCCCCACAGGCTCTTGTGCAGCACGTAGTCGAGTTCGCGTTCCCATTTGGCGGTGAGGAACTCGACGATGGCGGCGCGTCCGGTGAGGAAATGGTCGCGGTTGCGCCACACCGAATCCGGTGTGTACGCGAGGCTGACGCGGTGGGGGTCGCGGGTGTTCCAGGCGTCTTCGGCAGCCTGGACCTTCTGTATCGCGCTGTCCAGATCGAAGGGTGGCACGGGCGGGCGTCGGTCGGTCATGGTGTGTCCTCGGGATCGGTTGGTGGAGCGTGCCCGGATGCTGCGAGGCCGGGTATGCGGGTGGCGACGACGTGGCGGGGGACGAACTGCACGCCGCGTCCGGATGCCCCCTCGGCGGGGGCGTCCCAGTCCACGGCGGCGGTGCCGGACAGTTGCAGCGTGCTGCCGGTGCCGAAGTCGACGAACAACAGTGCTGCGGTGGGGTCGACGGCGAGGTTGCCGAAGCTGTTGAACATGTTGTTGCCCGGATAGTCCGGCCACCAAACGCCGTCACGCGTGACGCGCACGAAGCCGGCCGGTCCGCCGCGGTGCGAGGCGTCGTTGCCGGAGGCGGGGTGGGTGGTGCCCAGGAAGAAGGTGTCCGCCGACTCGATGAGGCGGACGTCGCTGCTGCGCAGTGACTCTCCGCGGTGCCGCACCACCCGGGCCAGGTCCCGCGATTCGTGAAGTCGGTGCTGGTGGATGTACTGCGGGCAGTTGCCGTAGGCCTGGTCGACCTCGAGGATCAGCCCGGCATCGTCGGCTGCGGTGAGCAGGCCGTTGATCCGGACCCGCCGCCGGGTGGCGAAGTCGATGGCGATGACACCGGCGGGCTGCCCGGTGGGCAACGAGTGCAGCGGGTCCGCGTCGGGAAGCGCGGTGCCGATCCGCAGGGTGTGGCGGTCCTCGGCGTGCAGGAACCCGGACGGGCCGAGCAGCGGTGAGGTCCACAGACGACCGCTGTGGTCACGGGCGGTGATCGCAGCGAACGCGGTGTCGGCGAGGAATGCGGCGACCCCGGCTCGCAGTTCAGCCGGGCCGACCATAAGGGACAGCCGGGCGGCTTCGGCCTGCACCCCGGCGTGCTGTTGGGCGGCCAGCTCGCCGCTGTGGAACCCCACAGCGGCGAGCCGGCGCTGATTCGTCATGGTCGTGGCTCTCCCAAGCTCACAGCGACACGACGGGCCAGTCGTTGTCGACGCGGGCCAGCAGGTTGAAGTAGTTGGTCATGATGTTCAGCGTCAGGTTGGCCACCAGCTCGCCGATCTCCTCGTCGGTGACGCCGGCCGCGCGGGCGGCGTCGATGTCGGCGTCGTCGAGGTCCCCGCCGTTCTCGGCGATCGCGTTGGACAGCTGGAGCAGCGCGGCGACGTGCGCATCGGCGGACTCGCCCCGACGGGCGCTGTCGAGTTCGTCGGCATCGATGTGGGCGATGTTGGCGCCGATGTAGGTGTGCGCCGACAAGCAGTACTCGCAGCCGTTGAGCTGGGCGGTGGAAATCGCCAGACGTTCGCGCACAGCGGGTTTGAGAGTGCCGCCGGCGACCGCACCGGACAGCGCGAGGTAGCTCTGCAGCAGGGTGGGGCTGTTGGCCATCACCTTGGTCATCGCGGGGGTCGTCCCCAGTGATTTCTGGACCTGTGCGAGCAGCTCGGCGGCCTTGCCGGTCGCGGTCTCGGGTTCGACGGCGGTGAAGTGGGACATGGTGTTGCCTTTCCTGTTGGGTGAGAAGCAGAACCTTCTAACGGATGGCAACCGAAGCATCCGTGATAATATTTCGGGGTGGCGACATCACCTGCGTGGCTGCTGCCCGACGAGCCGACGCCGGTGCGGTTCATGAACACCATCTGGGCCGACACCCACGGCGTCCACGACGAACTGACCGGCCCTGCCGCCCTGCGCGAGTGGCTGCGCGCTGCCACCGACTACGACAGCGCCGCAACCCCGACCCGGGACGAATTCGACGACGCGCTGCGGCTGCGCGACAGCCTGCGCCGGCTGGCGGCCCACACCACCGACGACGGCCGCCCGACCGCGCAATCGCCGGTCACCGACATCGACGACGCAGTTGACACCGTGAACGCGGTGCTCGCCGACCGGCCCCGCACCGAACTGGCAATTCGAGACGGCGGGTTGCAGACAGTCGACCGGCACCGCGCCTCGCCGTGCCGAAGCGCCCTGGCCGGGCTCGGCCACGAGGCCCTCGGGCTGCTCACCGGGCCCGACGCGGCCAACCTGCGTGCCTGCAACGCGCCCCACTGCGTGCTGTACTTCGTCAAGTCCCACCCGCGCCGGGAATGGTGCTCGGAAGCCTGCGGCAACCGGGTGCGCGCGGCCCGCCACTATCAGCGTGTCCGCAGCCGCCGGTAACGTCCGCACGGTGAGCGAGCCCCCCGAAGAAGCACCGCTGCTCGACGAGGTGCGCCAGGCGCTGGCCGGTCATCCGCTCGATCTGCTGGGCATGGTGAGCGTGCTGATCGAGGCCACCACACCCGACCCGCTGGCCTGGCTGCCGTCGCGTCCGCAACGTGACACCGTCGAGCTCGAACCGCTGCTGGACGGGTTGATCGGAACACCCACCGGTGAGACGACCGCGCTGCTGGCCGTGCTCGGCGCACTGCTCGACGCCCCGGATCTGCAGCGGCGGTGCCGCCATGAGGTGGCCGCCCGCACGGACGTCCTGCCGGACTGGATCACCGGCCTCAGGCGCGTCGAGGTCGACAGGGCGGTGCGGATGACGCACGTGCTCGGCGACGGCGACGAAATCCTGATCGGAGCCCGGCTGAGCACCGGCGACGAATTCGCCTGTGCCGCGTTCATCGACCACAACTCACTGTCGGCGGTCAAAGACGCGTTCTTCGTACCGGATTCGATCGACAACGTCGTGGCGTTCGGCGCCGAACGCAACACCGATCCGGGCACCAGTTTCGTCGACATGAGGCCGGCCGACGCGCGGGCGTGGGTCGAGCACGGTCTGCGGCAGCCCGCGATCTTCATGGATCAGTCCGACACCTGGCCGGCCTGCCGCCCGCTGCTGCAATGGCTGATCCGCCACCTGCCCACGGGCGGCGCCACCCGCGAGTCGCCCACATGGGATCCGGCCGAGCAGCGCGAACTGTGTGACCGGTTCTTCGCCTCCGAGCACGGCGCAGCCTTCGATCCGCGCGAGTACGGCGAACTGCTCGATGAACTGATCGGCACCGGCGACCCGGTGCGATGGAGCGCGCCGCGGATCGAGCACCTGCTCCGGGGCGGAAGGCAGGTCGGCAGCGCCGTTGCGGTGGAGGTGGCACTCGATGCCCCCGAACTGCTGAGCCGCTTCATCCCGTTCGCCCACGCGCACAGCGGCATCCGCGACGAACTCACCGCCGAAGCCCTCGACGCGATCGGCGAATTCACCGACCGCTACCGCGATGAGGTGCGCCGCGACGCCGATCAGGACGACCCCGACGACTAACACCGGAACCCGGCCGACCGCCGTCCGGTGGTGAGCGGGTACCGCTACCGGTACCTAAGTTGGTACCATCCTGGGATGCCGGCCTTGAACGTGAACTTCAGCGACGAGGAGATGGAGTCGCTGCGTGCCGCCGCCGCGGCTGGGGAGTTGTCGTTGCGGGCCTTCGTGCACCGTGCTGCTCTCGATGCCGCCAGTGACCACAAGCGCCGTGTACGGGAGGCCGCGCGGATGGTTGCCGAGCGCAGTGCCGAGCTCAACCGCCGCCTGGCGTGACGGAGTACCTCGATCGGGACGACGTTCTCGTGGCCGGAGCCGCGGCGATCGGCCACGAAATTCGTGTCGCCGACTACGGCCTGCTCGACGCCGCGGTGGCGCGGCCACAGGCCACCGCCTTCGGCGTCGATGCCTACCCCGACCTGTTCACCAAGGCTGCGGCGCTGCTGCAGTCGTTGGCGCGCAACCATGCTTTGGTCGACGGCAACAAGCGCACCGCCTGGGCTGCTGCCTGGACGTTCCTCTTCGTCAACGGTGTCGAACTCGCGCGCGACTTCGATGTCGATGAGGCCGAGGACTTCATGAATGCAGTGGCAACCCGAGGCGACATGGAACTCACGGAGCTCGCCGCACCGCTCCAGGGTTTCGCGGCCTGATCGACGGCGAGCTCGATCCGCGTGCCGCTCCGAACCCGGGCCCCACCCCGTGGCGCGAACTGCGACACCGTTGGCGCGAATTGCGAGAGTGGCGGCGGTGCCGGCATCGTATGGTCGAGGTTGGACGGCCGGCCCCCGCCGGCCCCGACCGCAACCTCGAGGAACACCATGAGCTGGTCCACCAAAGACATCCCCGACCTGCACGGCAAGGTCGCCGTGATCACCGGCGCCAACGGCGGGCTGGGCCTGGCTTCGGCCAAGGCGCTCGCCGGCCGCGGCGCCCACGTCGTGATGGCGGCCCGCAACCAGGCCAAGGCCGCCGTCGCGCGCGACGAGATCCTCGCCGCACACCCGGACGCCGCACTGGAGATCGTCGAACTCGACCTCGGCTCGCTGGCCTCGGTCAAGACCGCCGCCGACGCGATCGCCGCCAAACACGACCGCATCGACATCCTGATGTGCAACGCCGGCGTCATGGCGATGCCGCAGGGCACCACCGTGGACGGATTCGACACCCAGATGGGCATCAACGTGCTCGGTCACTGGGCCCTGCTCTCGCATCTGCTGCCGATCGTCGTCACCACCCCCGGCGCGCGGGTGGTCACCATGTCGAGCACCGCCCAGCACTTCGGCCGCGCCATCGATCCGGCCGACCCGCACATGCGCAAGAAGTTCGACGCCTGGCGCATGTACGGACAGACCAAACTCGCCATGCGCCACCTCGCCGTCGGCCTGCAGGAACAGTTCGACCGGGCCGGCGTCAACGCCAAGGCGCTGTCCGCGCAGCCCGGGCTGACCAACTCTGATCTGCAGAGCACCACCCACGCCGAGGGTGGTGCCGGCCCGATGGGCGCGTTCTTCGACTGGCAGACCCGGACGATGGGCATGTCGACCGAGCGGGGCGCGCTGAGCCAGCTGCGGGCCGCCGTCGATCCGGAGGCCCCCGGCGGCGGGTTCTACGGGCCGCTGTACGGAACCAACGGACCGCCGGTCCGTAAGCCGCTGATCCGGCCCGGCAGCGACGGCGCGGTCCGGGCGCTCTGGCAGGTCGCCGAGAGCGAGACCGGGCTGAAGGTCGATGTCGCTGCCGCCCTTGCCAAACCGTGAGCACTGCGCCGTTTCGGCTCTCGCTGCCGTTGGTGCGGGTGATCCTGGCCGATCTCGGCGTCCGGGCCGGCGACCTGCTGCGCGCCGCCGGGCTGCCCGCCGACCTGCTCAGCCGCGACGACACGCTGCTTCCCGCCCGCCAGTACTACGCCCTGTTCGAGGCGCTGGACCAGCTCGTCGGTGAACGGGACCTGGCCGTCGCGATCGCCGGCAAGCTGAGCCCCGAGGTGTTCGACCCGCCGATCTTCGCCGCGATGTGCAGCCCCACCCTGCACGTCGCCGCCGAGCGGATCGCCGTGCACAAGCGGCTGCTCGGTCCGCTGCGGCTGCGTGTCGACGCCGACGCCGACGGCCTGGACGTCGAGATCGTCTGGCCGGCAGGGGATCCGCCGCCACCGGTGCTGCCCCGTGTCGAAGTCGCGTTCTGGACCGCCCTCGCCCGCCTCGGCGCCCGCACCCCCGTCGTCCCGCAACGCGTCGTGATGCCCCAGCTCCCCAGGAACATCGACGAGGTCGAGAGCTGGTTGCGCACCCGCGTCGAACGCGGCGACGCGACACTGGTGCGCTTCTCGCTGCTCGACGCCACCAGGCCGTTCCTGACCGCCAACGCCGGGATGTGGGAGTTCTTCGAACCCGAGCTGCGGCGCCGGCTCAACGACCTCGCCGACGACGCCACCCTCGGCGCCAAGGTCCGCGCCGCCCTGATCGAACTGTTGCCCGCGGGTTCCGGTTCGGCGCAGGGGGTTGCGCGGCACCTGGGCATCAGCTCCCGGACGCTGCAGCGGCGCCTCGGCGAGGAGGGCCTCACATTCCAGAAACTGCTCGCCGACCTGCGCGCACACCTGGCCCACCACTACCTGACCCAGTCGGCCCTGTCGCTGACCGAGATCGCGTTCCTGCTCGGCTACGACAACACCAACTCCTTCCACCGCGCGTTCAACCAGTGGACCGGCAGCACCCCGTCCGGCGTCCGGGCGGCCGCCGACCGTCGATCGTCGGAACTCCTAGCGTGACGTAATCTGCCTTGCCACAGTCCCGTACCGCTCGAACCGCTCCGGATCGGCCAGCGCGTTGTACAGCACGATCCGCGACGCCACCTCGCCGTACCTGTCGACCAGCGCCTCGGCCAACCCGTCCCACGTCGACTCGGTGGCGAACGCCGCGATGTGCTCGTCGGTGATCTGGGCGGCCATCCCGGCGTAGTCGCCGGCCTTCTGCTTCTCCCGGATCCGCGCGGTGGTCCCCTCGAAACCGGCCTCGTCCCAGATGAACGCGTAGTTCGGGGTGCTGCCGTAGAAGCTCATGCTGGTCCGCACCAGCTCACGCTCACGCTGGCGCTCCTCGTCGGTGTCGCCGACGATCGTCATCACCGGCACGATCACCGCGACGTCGCTGGGGGAGCGCCCCATATTCTCCGCCCCCTCAGCCAGATTCGGCAGCACATGCCGGACGATGTAGCCCGGCTCGCCCAGCGGATGCACATGGATCCCGTCGGCCACCTCGCCGGCCATCCGCAGCATCCACGGGTTGACGGCGGCGACGTCGACCTTCGGGTCCGGCGCGTCGATCGGCCCGGCGCTCCACTGCGGGGTGATGAAATCCAGGCTGTAGAAATCGCCGTGATGCTCGAGTGTGCCGGTCCGGAACGCCGAGAAGCACGCCTTGACGGCCAGCACATAGTCGCGCAGCCGTGGGCCGGGCCGCTCGAACTGCGCACCGTAGCGGCGCACCACATGGGTGCGCACCTGGGTGCCCAGCCCGAGCCGGAAGCAGCCGTCGGTGGCCTCCTGCAACTCCCACGCCGCCGCGGCCGTCACGAACGGGCTGCGCGGGAACGCCACCGCAACCCCGGTCGACAACTCCAAACCGGGTGCGGCCTGCGCGGCCACCGCCGCGTTCAGATATGCCGTGCGGCCGGTCTCGGTGAACAACATCCCGGAGAACTGCGCGGCCTGGACGCGGCAGGCGAGCCCGCCGATCTCGCGCAGCGGCTGCGGCGTGGTCATCACGTCGACGTGCATGGCCGAACCCTACGCCGCCGGGCCGCCGCCCCGAGGCGCTCACGCATACCGATGTGGGTGCGGCGAGCCAATAGGGTGGGCCGGTCGACAGGACCGACCCAGCAGCACATCGAACGGTGAGGACACGTGCAACCACCCCGCGAAAAGCCCAGTCCGGCCCGACCCTCGTGGACCACCTACCGGCAGACCATCGGCGACCGGTCCCAGCTGTTCGCCGCCCTCGCCGAGACCTGGGCACCGCGAAACGCGCTGTATCCGGGCTGCTATCTGGACCTCGCGCCCTCGACGGCGATCCCCGCGGTGACCTATGTCGACACCGACCGCCGCGCGGCCCGCTTCTTCGCCGACCACGAACTCGTCGCGGCCGAACTGCAGGGCCGCACCCGCCCCGGCATCGCGCCCGAGGTCAGCTTCCAGCACGCCGACTACACCCATCCGCTCGACCTGGCCGAGTCGCAGTTCGACCTGCTCATCTCGCTCTACGCCGGTCCGTTGTGGGATCAGTGCCGGCGCTACCTCACCCCGCGGGGCCTGTTCCTGGCCAACCCCAGCCACGGCGACGCCGGGCTGGCCGCGCTGGACCCGAGCCTCGAACTCGTCGCGGCCGTGCACCACAGCGACGGCCGCTACCGCTTCGACACCGAGGCGCTCGACGGCTACCTGATCCCGAAACAGCCGGCGAAAGCCGACGCCGACGCCATCCGCCGCACGGGCCGGGGGATCGCCTACACCCGCGCCGCATTCGCCTACCTGTTCCGGCTGACCTGACCGGTTCGCCTGTCGGCGCCCGCGGCCTACGCCTTGCTGATCGCGTCCAGGCGTTTGAACACCCGTGCCCGCAGCCGCTCGTCGAAGTCGATGTCCAACACGATGGCCCCCATGTGCACCGTTCCGGTCGCATGCTGCAGCACCCGCGGCAACGACTCGATCACCTCGACGAACTCGGCGATGAACTCACCGAAACTCTGCAGCGGGGTGTCGAGCAGCCGGGCGCAGTCGGCGAGCAGATCCGCATACTGCGACGGCGGCGACAACCGCCGGCATCGCTCCGAAATATCCAGCAGCCTTTCGTGATAGTCCATCAACCGATTGGCGATGTGCTTGATCGCCTCCGGGTCGGCACCGGATTCCTCGGCGGGTTTCCCGAACGCGCCCATGAACGCCGGTGCCAGCGTGAAGCTCTCCAGCTGGTTGGCGGTCAGGAACATCTCGTCGATCAAACCGACCAGGATGCGTCCGAGCTCCCTGCCGCTGTACACCGGGACGGTCGAGGCGGGGGTGAAACCCAGTTCGCTGTCGCGCAGCCGCGGCAGCAGCGGGGCCTGGCGCTGAACCAGGACCGAGGCGAACAATGCCTGCTCCCAGGCCGAGGGCTTGTCCCGGGCCAGGGCGGCCAGCTCTTCGTCGGTGCGAGCCAGGGCCGCGATCCCGTCCTGCGGGGCTGTCTCGTCCGCGGCGTCAGCAGACGGTGACACCGCGCGCATCACAGCCGCCCCGTCCGGCCCGTACACCCCGCGGCTGTCCCCGGACAGCATCCAGCGGTGCTGCCGGTCGGCCCGCCGCTGCAGGGC